>NZ_ANPF01000019.1:0-4983 GCF_000328325.1 Halobacillus sp. BAB-2008
TAAAAAAATATACAAAACATCTTTATTTTATATTTGCGTATAATTTTTTATACGTAATGCTTGTAAGGAAGCGATTGCTCTTATTGAACAATCGCCCCCGTTACTTGAAGACTTGATTTCAAGATAATCTCCCCTAAAATCTATATTCATTGGTAATATAGAAAAAATAGAAGTATATTGAGTGAAAATTTATTTAGATACAAAACACATTAATATATTTATTCTTTATCAATAGCGTAAATCAATTGTACAACTCCAGATGAAAATGTCCTCGAATTAACCAATTTTAAGTTCACTCTTTCCTTTAAATCATCAAATAAAGGTCTCCCTTTACCCAAAACTACAGGATGAACAGATAATCTAAATTCATCAACAAGACCCAATTTCACAAAAGATTTAATGAGACTTGCGCCTCCATATAGCCAGATATCTTTTCCTGGCATATTCTTTAATTTATTCACTTCTTCAAGGATATTATCGTTTATATATGTTGCATTATTATAAGGTGCTTTTTGTGTTTTAGAAAAGACATACTTTTCTTTACTATGGATTAGCTCCCACATTTCTTTTTCTTCGTCAGAGTCTTCTCCCGCATGGTACTCCCCCCACAAATCATAGCTTTTTCTACCATATAAGATTGTGTCTATACTATTCAGGAAATTTGTAAATCCCATCTCAGGATCCATTATGCACCAATCTACTTCACCATTTTCTCCTTCCACAAAGCCATCTAAAGTGACTGCTAAATCCAAAAGTACTCTTCTTTGTCTTCCGTTCTTCAACATAATTCTTCATCCCTTCATAAGTTTTTAATTTTCTTTATGCTTTCATTACATATATGAATAAAGTAACCAATCACCATACCTGTATGATTTACTATAATCTTCGTCCATCCCTTCCTTTCTTTTCATGTATCTATATATTAAATTAGATATATGACACGTACTGTCATGATTGAAAAGATTAAGGAGAATAGCCTATGAGAGCTGAAAGGTTAATTAAGATTTTACTACTCTTACAACATGGAAAAATCGTATCTGCAAGGGAAATATCAAAAGAACTTGAGGTATCCGAAAGGACTATCTATAGGGATATGGAAGCATTAAGTGCTGCTGGTATTCCTATTTATTCTGAAAGAGGACAAGCAGGAGGATGGCGGCTTGTCGATAACTGGAAACAAAAATTAAGTTGGTTAAAGGAAAAAGAAATGCTGACACTATTTTTGCCTCATGCTGAAAAAATTATTAATGATCTGGGTATAGGTCCTTCCTCAAAGGATACAACTGAAAAATTACTGTTATCCTTACCAGAAGAAATTAAGCAAAGTGCGGAAAAACTTTGGGAAAGGGTCCACGTGGATATGGGCACATGGAGGAATACTAAAATTGAAATAAACCCCGCCATGAAAGTAATGAAAGAAGCTGTTATGAATAATAAAAAAGTGAAAATTTTTTACCAAAAAGCAAACTTGGAAACAAAAGAATATGTAATCAAACCACTGGGGCTAGTTGCCAAATCAAGCAATTGGTATGTGGTATCAATGAATAGCCATGATGAGTTTCGCAACTATAAAATTACTCGTATTACTGAATGTGACTTAATGGATGAACAATTTAACAGGCCTTGTGATTTTAAACTCTTTGAACATTGGGAGGAAGCCAAAAAGCAATTCGTGCAAAGTCTACCTGAGTTTCATGTGAAGGTGGCAGTTTCTTCTTTTGCACTTGAACGAATTAAGTTTACGGGGCGTTTTGTTCAAGCAGGTGCTGAAAAAGTTAGAGATCATTACTGGACAGAACTAGAATTGACTTTCAATACTGAAGAGGAAGCCGTAAATTTCATTGTAGGTTTTGGTAATCAAGTGAAAGTTCTTTCCCCACTGAATTTTATTGATAAAGTTAAAGATAGAGCAAAAGCCATACTTGGTTTATATAGATAACTGCTTTTAAATAGATTTTCGCTTGTTTTCACCAAAATATTAAGTGAAAGTGGCCGTCTTTTTATTTTCTGAGAGGTTGCCAGTATAAGTGCGTTTGCTGTCATCTCCGCAAGATAACGAGTGGCTTCCTTTACACCTGACTCTCAAGAAGTCACCCCCCTTTATCTTGAAACTGAATCTTCCACTAACCTGCTTCTTAGCAAAAATGCGATTGTTCTTATGGAACCATCGCCCCCTATTCTGGAAGATTCAATTTCGAGATATTTTCGAAAAAAATCTTAAATTTAGCAACCAATAGTTAAAGAAAAGTGTCTTTTCATACCTATAATTTCATTTCACGCTCATATTCTTTACGTATTTTTCCTGCTTTTTCTTTATCAACCGTGAAATTTTCTCCATGTAATGTAGCATCAATTGCCTCGTTAATCATGGTCCATCCTGTAAGGTCTTGAAGTGATTGCTCATCTACTTCATTGACCTTAAATGTCATTAGCAACTGTCCGCCCTCTTTAATTTCGAATCGAATGTAACTTCCATACCAGTCAAACCCGTAAACTTTTCCTTCTTTAAATTCTCGAATAGGTAATTTATGAATTTTTCCATTTCCGAAATCAAAAATTAAGTTGCCACCATCGTGTAATTCGTGCGTTCGAAGTTCAGGATGCCACTTCTTAACATACTCTTCATCTGTTAATACTTCCCACACCTGCTCCGCTGTATATCCGTGAGTATTTGTGAACAAAGCCAACCATTTTCCATCTGCAATATTCAGAATTTCACTTTTTATCATTCTCTTTACCACCTTTTCATTAGATATTTTATAAATTAATTTGCACATTTACTTGTTAGTATGTTCTCAGCAATTCCTTTGAGTAAGAATTCGATAGGCTGTGTCCACTCCCAGTTACATTACAAATGTAGTATGTGCTGGTTTTTGGTCATTAGGCTCTCTGAATAACAGTAATGTAATGATAAGTAATCTAATGATTTAACTCTTCAATGGAAACGATATATTTTTGATGCCACTTCTTCCAGTTCTCTTTCGGGAATTTTTCGTGATAACGTCCATTCAATAAATCAATTAGAACATCTAGACACACGTGCCATCCGGCCAAGTCTTTAGAGGTATGGTCATTGATAGTACTAATAAATTCTTTTAACACTAATAAACAGCCACCCGCTTTAGGATAAAGCTCAAAGCGAACCCAACCGTCGTCGCCCCATTCATATTCCAAAACCTCATTTTTTTTAAAGTCTCTAATCTTAATGTCAAAAGAATTTCCTGTTCCATCATTCATATTGAATTTAATGGTACCGCCTTGCTTAAGATCTACTACTTGAAGATTAGGCATCCACTTTCCTAACTTATCATTTTGGGTAATAGCAGCCCAGACTTTTTCAACAGAATGGTTGAGCGAACGATTATAACGAGCTATATGGCCACCTTCAACTTTTTCAATTACTGCTAACATTTTTTATTCCTCCTCATCCAATAATTCCTCAAGTGCATCCAGCCTCTCTTCCCAATATCTCCTGTAAGGTTCAAGCCAGTTATCAATCTCTTTTAAAGGCTGTCCATGTAGGTGATAAATCCGACTTTGAGAATCTTTAGTAATTGTGACTAGCCCTGCTTCTCGTAAGATTTTTAAATGTTTGGATACACCCGGTTGGCTTAATTTTGTAAATTCAACAATTTCAGTAACAGTTCTTGGACTTATTCTTAGATAGTCAATAATTTTTCTACGGTTAGATTCTGCTATTACTTCAAACAAACTGGTTTTTTCATGATTATTTTGTACAGCATTCACATTCCAACAACCTCCAAAAAAGTAAACTCACCTTTATATTATCAATCAGTTATATAACTTTCAAGTTATATATAGACAAATAGAAAAACACTCTAATACCGAGTGCAAAGTTTGTTCACTTTAATTTGACATTGTGACCATCAGATTCTTTAGTTAATAAAATGAATATCTCGAAACTGAGTCTTCAACTAACCTGCCCTATAGCGAAAGACTCAGTATCGAGATATTTTTGCAGATAATTAATTCCAATTATTTCAAATGATCTTATTTTCCACAAGTTTTTCTTCAAATATAGAGGAGGCGAGCCCTAATAATAGGCGCGCCTCCTAAAAATATTTACTATAGAAATCCTGTCTTAATTTCCCACTTAATTGAGCATATATTTTTGTCGTTTCGCTTTTTTCATGTCCTAGCAAACTTTGGATGACTTCAATTGGAGCTCCATTATTAAGCATATGTGTGGCATAACTATGTCTTAACTGGTGAGGATGTATTTCTTTATTGATATTTGCGCGAATGGATATACGTTTAATAATATGCCGCACATTTTCTATACCCATTCGCTTCTTAGGTCTTCTCTCAGTTACAAATAAACATTCATCGCAATCTGTACGCCCTTCTAAATATTTCTCCAGCCAAAGTGAACAACGGACATTAAAGTACACTTCTCTTTCTTTATTACCTTTTCCCTTTACAATCACCGACCTTCCAGAAGTATTAATATCTGCTCTATTCAGTATAACTACCTCCCCAATACGGCAACCAGTTGAATAAAAGAATTCGAACATTGCTTTTTCCATAGGCGTTATACATGAGTCTCTAAGTTGTTCAATTTCCATTTCCGTAAGGAACTTAGGAATTCTTTTACCCACTTTTGGTTCTTTCAATTTAATGGCTGGATTATAACTAATGAAGCCTTCTTCGTGAAGCCACTTAAAAAAAGATCGAAGAAAATACTAGAAGGTTTTAAATTCTCCCCTACTTCAATTAAGTAATTCTTTAATTGATCTACCACAAACTCATCTGTATTAACGTCTCCAAAATGTTTGATCAGCAATTTGAACTGCCAGGAATATGCATTCAATGTATATAATGAATATCCCTCTATTTTTTATCTAAGTAATACTTCGCCCACGCTTCTGATAAAAACATCTTTATCACTCTCCAAAAACTATGAATCTACTTTCATTATAGTTATGGAGTTTAATTACTATACATAACCCCTATCCCTCAAAT
>NZ_ANPF01000020.1:0-9476 GCF_000328325.1 Halobacillus sp. BAB-2008
TACGGAGCGGAAACGATACAAAGTACTCGTGGTCGAAGTTATCGATGCTCGACGGTCCGTCAAATAAGTGCGCATAGTTCTGGACGAGGTTGGATATGTTCAGTTCGATATGTTCCAGACGCTCGCGGCGGACGACGCCGATATTTTCATAGACTCGCTGGGCATCAATGTCTTCATACAGCTCTTTCCGCAGGTAGTAGAGGAAGTCACTGAACGTCGGATATTCCTCTGCCTTCCGGTCGGTGATGCGGTTCTCTTCCTCGCCTTCGATCCATAAGCCGTGCTCGACGTACAGGTTGCGCAGGAGATTCTCGTATTCTTTGATTTCCGCATTGGTCGTATCCGGGTTCAAAAAGCGGTAGAAGACGCTCATTTTACTAAGGTGCTGGGTGAACGAGAGCTGCTCGTTCGCCGTGCCGTCATCGTTCGATGCTGTCTTATAGACGTGCAGCGGATTGATGATCCCGTTCGATCCGTCGAGGGCGATGATTTTTCCGCCGAGAGCATGGGTCAGATCCTCAAACTCTCCGGTAATATCAAGAATCCGGACTTTGTGCCCCTTCACCGCATTATCAAGCGCCACCTTCTTCAGAAGCGTCGACTTCCCTGATCCCATTTTTCCGATCATGAGGGCGTTGTAGAACTTACGCTTCTGGTCTTTATGGAACAAATCGAAAATGACGTTGCCGTTGGTGTCCGTCGTTCCGTAATGGGTACCGAACGGATCGTTCAGAGCGGTGAAGTGGAACGGAAAGCCGCCCGCAAGCGACAAGGACGGAATCTCGACCCCTTTCCGTTTGTTCGGATATTTCTGCTGGGTCGAGTAGCTGCTGAACAGCCCTTCCCACTCGTATTCCTGCTCATTGAGAAACACACTTCCCCGGAAGTTGAGAGATTCGAGCGTATCGATGACTTCCTTGACGGTACGCTCCAGCTCATCAATCGTCTTCGCACTGACAAACAGACGAAGGATGATCCGCTTCAGCACTTCTCCCTGACGGATTTCATTGTAGATGTCCTGAAGCTCTTCATAGCTCTGGGATGCTTCGATCAAGTCCGAGGTATCCTTGGCATTCTCTCCGCGGACTTTCTGCTCGGCCATACTCTTGTTGATATTATCCATGACTTCCTTCCGGTTCGGGGTACTGATATCCAGGCTTGCCACGACGTTCGGCATGTTCATGATCTGCTCGAGCCAGAAGTCGGAAACGATCGTTTGGAAATCGTAGATGTGGATGCTTGTTTCATAGCCGTCCCCTTTACGGATGAAGGCTTCGTCGAACTTGATGCCGCCCTGACTCTGAATCTCAGACAGCAGATAAGGGTTGTAACCATAGACTTCTTTGTCATCTTTCTTCTCCGTGTCCGATGGCTTGAATCGGCTTAATATCGCTTGCAGCACGTCACATGTCCCCTCTCGCTGTTTTGTTCTTGGAATTCAGATTGAACAGTTTATACAAAATGTTGATCTTCTTCTCTTCACTCAGCCTCACGACCGGCAGCGACACGCTGATAAGCCGGTCGATATTCTTGATCCGCGAGTGCAGAGAATACTCATCATCGGCATAGATGAAGAGGTAATATTCCCGGTTCGTCCGTTCCTTCTCGATGAACTGAAGCTCCTTCAGCTTCTGCTCGAGGAAAAAGCGGTATTCCCGCTTCGTCGTCTTCTCGAGCCTGCGCAGAATATGGCGCTGCTGGGTGCTCGTGTCGACAGGGAAGTTCAGCGGGATGATCTTGATATCGTTCAAGTACCACTGGTAGAAATAAGCCAGCGTATAGATGTTCTTATCCTTATCCGATTGATTGAGGGAATAAATATCCTTCGATGTCAGCTGGACAATTTCGAAATAGCCTTCTTCATGGTTCAGCTGAAAATACCCGTTCGCCGTCATATCGATGACAGGAGAAATCTCAGCGAAACTGGATTTCACTTTGATTTTCTTCGACTTCCGTTCCTTCTGCTCCTGGATGTTCGCTTCGTCGAAAACCGACCGCTGCTTCTGCTCCGGCACCGACTGCCGTTTCATTTGTTTTTCATCGAATAAAGCCATCTGTATCACCTACCACTTCATTATTCTCATCGCTCTCGTCCACCTCATAATCAATGGCGATATATGTGTCCTTCCTTCTTCGCAGGGAAAGGTAGATCGCTTCATACATCCGCTTCTTCGGATTCGTCGCAGGCCGGATGATCGTCAGGCCCGCGACGATGATCATGAATATATAGAAAAGCCACGTGAAGGAAGCGTGAACGACATTGCTCATCACAAACGTAAACAAAAGCAGTCCGACGAGGATGCCGAGATCGGTCAGGTACAACGCCTTATTGATCTTCAGCTCACTCGTCACGTTCTTGGGTATGCGGTAATTCGCCATGGTTTCCCTTCCTTCTATCCTTTAAATTTCTTCACTTGTTTCTTGACGTTGCGCTTCATTGCTTTGCCGGTGTTCCGGCCGACTTGGTAGCCCGTGCGCGTATGCTGGACGGTCCGGTTGTTCTGGAAAGTATCGCGGAGCACGTGACCGACGTGGCGCTCTTCCACCACCTGCTCCTGTTCATGGATGACCTCCCGCGTTCCGGATCCGGAAGAGCCGCCGGAGACAGGGCGTGAACTGCCGCCGCTTGACGTTGTTCTCGTCGTCGTCCGTCTTTCCTGTCTTGCCGGAGCCGGTGAAGCGCCGGAAGAAGGCGCTGCCGGACCGGCAGTCGTCGTCTTCGTCGTTGTCGTCACCCGCTCGACAGGAGCAGAACCGCTCGATCCGGATGCCGCCGGTCTACTGCCGGAAGAACCACTGGAGGCAGAGCCCGCCCCGCGTGGAGACGATCCGGGAGAAACGGTGCCGCTAGAGCTCGATGCTCCTTTTTCTGATGTGCCCGGAGCCGTTTCAGTCCCTCCGGATCTTGATGCTGTGGAAGAGGAACCGGAAGATGCGGTTCCCGGACGGTTGCCCCCGGAGACTCCTGCAGCAGGAGCTCCGCTCTCTGTGGAGTGCTCCGCGGATGTTCCCGTGCTGCCACGGTCCTCCGCCCCTCCAGGAGCATTCGGCATCCGCTGCACACCCTGCTCAGGTCCCGAAGCCGGTGCTCCGGACGTTTGTGCTTCAGAAGCTCCGCCGGTCGGAGCGCCGGAGCCGGTTCCGGATTTCTCTCCTTGTCCAGCTGCGCCGCCTTGCCCCGGTTTTCCGGCGTCGTTCGCCTTCTTCCCTTGTTTTGAAGGAGGCGTTCCTGCACCTGTATAGCCTTTCTTCGCCATTTCATCATGAAGGGACGGCGGACCCGCAGCTCCCGAAGCAGATTCTTCCCCGTCCTGCTTATCCATCTCATCATGGATCGAACCGGGAGCCTGCTCGTTGGCCGTGGTCGTTTCCTCGACACCGGCTGCCGCTTCACGTCCGCCACTCTCTGCTTCTGATTCGGCCGTTTGATTATTTTTCTGCTCGTGACTCGGTGCCGACTTAGGAGCTCCACCCTTTTGTCCGGCAGAGGCTTCCCCCGAGCCCTGCTGTTTGCCGGCTAAACCACCGGCGACGCCGACGAGTCCACCGACAGCGCCTGCCGATTTATTGACCATTGCGCCGCCTGTCCGTCCTGCACTTTTAGCAAGTCCCTGGGCTCCTCTTGCCGCCGCATATGTACCTGCCAATGCACCCCATCCGGACTTCAATCCGGCGTCGATGCCGAACAGCCGCTCGACGATATTCGGCCCTTCTATCACCGCTGCGGCAAAGCCGATCATGGCGATCAAATAGACGATGCCGTCGAAGTTCTCTCCGATCCAGCCGGTCCCGATCATGTACACTTTCATACTGAGAAAAATCATGATCGTAACGAGGAAGATGTTCAGGATGTTCTGTACGACCTGCTTCATCTTCTGTCCGTTGTGAATATCCGTCGGCGCAATGATGCCCGCCAGAACGTAGTTGAAGGCGAGCTCGAAGAACAGCTTGGCAAGCTTCACGGAAATGGTGATCAGCACAAAAGCCATAATCAGAAGTGTCCCGATCATATTGATCCAGTCCACCGTATAGCGGTAGTAATACTCCTTCGTAATATCCGTGATCCAGCTGCCGTCCTCGAGGTCGATAATTTTCCGCGATCCGTCACCGAGGGTCTCGACTTTATGGCTTAATATTTTTTCTCCGTCATTACTAAGGTTCTCTTCTTCCGTTATATCGCTGTCCTTTTGTAAGTAGGAGTTGATATTGATGTCTGTAGCGAATTCGGGATCGATGTTGTTCTTTTCCTCCAGCTCTGGATTATCCCAACCGTTGATATCATACAGTCCGATATCTGTAATATTGCTTTTCACGACCTGTGAAGCGATCTTCCCGCCTTCGCCGGAATAGTTGATTGCCTGGATCGCGTCATCCGTAAAGCGGTCCGCCTTCTGCATTCCTGTTCCGAGCACGACGATGATCATCAGTGCCATGATCAGGTTCGTGAAGACGCCCTCCCTGTTGAACTTCTTCTGAAAAATCAGCAGGTAGCCGATATATAACAGGTTGAAGGCCAGCAGGATGACGAACACAGGCTGGAATTGATCGACGAAATCGACGAAATCCTGATTGTTATAGAAGGATTTCAAGCCGAGAATCGTATCCGCTACATCTTCCAGCGCATCGACGATCCACGCGAGCCCCTTGACGAACATCCACAGCACCCAGCGGAAGGTATCCTGAATGATCGTCCCTTTCGTCAGGTAGTCTCCGAATTCCAACAGTTTCTGGAGTATTTCCTCATCACTCATTCCTGCTCCCCCCTATCCATTCGTAAATAGGAAACGTTCGACCGTCGAATCGACCGACTCGTCGTAATGATCGACGAGAATGCGGTATTTCGACGTGTCCGGATCCATATGGATTTTACATAATCCGTCCTGCAGCTGGACGACGAGTTCATGATCTTCCAAATGGTCTTTATGCTTCTCAAGCACCTCGACAAGGGAAAGAGGATCGTCCTCTTTCGCCCGCTTATACCAACCGTCTTTCATTGTCTCCCGCTCCTTCCCTTTGTCTCGCATCCGCTATTTTGTCGACGATGAGCTGATACGTATGACCGGCTATCCGCCCCTCTTCCTGAAGGCTTTCAAGCAGTTCAAGAAAATCATCCGCCGGCATGTCGCGAAGCTCCTCTACGTGGTGATCCGTCGCCCTGTCTACCGTCTGCTCGATAAAAACGAGGATGTTGTCCTCTCCCAGCAGCTCACCGATAGAGCCGGCACCGGCATGTTCCTTTTCCTCACCGAACCGGTACGTGACCTGCTTCAAGTCCAACGTTTCGTGCTGGCAGCGGATATCGAGTTCATGAATGGAGATCGATGTATCGAAGTCATCTGCCAAGTATTCATAGCGGTATTTCATCCGTGTTTCTCCCGTGTTGAAGATCGGGTAGGCCTTGATCGTCTTCCGCTTCTTATCCTGGCGCTTGATGCCGCGGATCACGACCGTTTCGCCTTCTTTCAGCTGGAACAATTCCGTCGCATTCAGAAGACTGCGGCCGTCCGTTCCTTCTGTCTTGCTTTTATCAAACGACAATGTGCTGCCGCTCCGGCTGTGGGAGGTGATCGTTTTCTCGCCGAGTTTCTTCGATACTTCTTCGGCCGTATCGTTGTTCGTCGTCAGGATATAGATCGTATTGGCACAGTTGCCATCGATCGTCTCCCAATCCTGTTCGTACTTCTGTTTCAACTGCGCGTAAGCCTGAATGACAAGATTGAACTTGATATTCCTGCCGAGACAGACGGTGATCATCGACCCCATATCGTCAATGACCGGCATATTTCCAAACTCATCGAGAATGAAGACGACCTCCCTGATGCACTTGCCGCCCTTCGTATGGCTCGCCGTTCTGGCAAGCTCTGTGTACAGCTGTTTCACATACAAGGAAGCAATGACGTGCAGCGACGTATCGTAATCGGGGGTGATCATGAACAAAGCGGTCGGCTTCTCGAACTGTTCGAACCGTTTGATACGGACGGCTTCTCCGCTTTTCTCCTGAACGCTGTAACGCACGTCCCCGTTTTCATCAATGGCGTCGACGGCAACCGTCATAGAAATGTCGCTGTCCTCGACTTCGATCCGCACGTGATCTCCGGCTGTCAGCTTTTCGTCATGATCGATAGCGAAGCGGCCTTTTTCATTTGTCCGTACCGATACCTGCCCTTCTGGAAAATGGACATAGACCCGGCTGAGCGGCTTCGTGAATCCGGTCATCGTTTTCCCGAAACCGATTTTCTTCATATCGAAACTGTTCATCGACGTCATCTTCGCAATCGGTGTCAGGGTGAAAATGCTCAGCTTGTCGAAGGTGTAAGAGAAAATGCCGGCGACCGTCTGGCTGGCTCCACTCGCGAATCGGATCGTGGCATACTGCAGCCTTGCCGGATGCTGTTCCGGTAAGCTGTCGAAAAAGCGGTCGAGCCCGGTTTCCGTATCTCCGGTGATTTCATCCATGTACTGTTCGCTCGCCAGCGTGTTCAAGGTATTGGCGACCGTGTACATCGTCACCTTCTCTTTCTGATGCGGGATGTTCTTCTCGCAAAGCCCGAGGATCAGTGCCGAACATAGAGCGGCGGCACTATCCTGCCAGAACTTATCCTTAGCGGATGGATCGCTGTACAGCATCGTGCTGATCGTCTTCGTATATTGCTCGGCTTTCGCCATATCCCCATCTTCATAGGCGTCGATGACCAGCTGCAGCAGTTGGTAGGACATCGACTGGAGCGGGTTGTCCAGGTTCAGGACCTCCACATGGTAGCCCCGCTTCTCAAGCGTTTCCTTCGAGGCGGCGAACAGCTCGCCCTTCGGATCGTTCAGCACCATCGATGCCTGCTCCTCCGCTCTTGAATAAATGTCGATCATCGGGAAGATCCCCATCTCCCCTTTACCGGAACGGGTCGTACCGATCCATAGGTTGTTGACCGGCGAATCGTCAATGAAGATGTTATTCTTATACCTCGAGATCGGCGCGCCGCCGGTCCCCGGAAAGGATGCCTTCTTCTCCGGAACAGCCTTATACTGCGCCTTCAATTCTTTCAATGTCGTAAAACGGCTCGTCCCCTTATCCCCGCTTTTCTCCAAGTCTTTGAAGTTCGTCCGCAGTTTGTAGTACAGAATCCCGAACACGACAAGGGTGAGGACGGCCATACCGATATACACCTGGGACGGAATATGATCGAACGCCAGCACCAGGGACTGGATCGAGACGTCGAGATCGGACAGCTGCAGGAATGAATCACTGTTCCAGACGTCCTGGACCGTGATGGTTATTAGATTGATCACCGTATTTAATAGAAAAAAGACAAACACGGCCCCGAGTGAAGCCATAACGATATGGACACTCTTCTTTCGCATAATGATCACCTCTATGTAAAATGAAAAGACACCCTGTTCCAGGTGTCTTAAAGACTTTCTTTCTCCGCCTCAAGTTCTTTCTTCTCTGCTTTCAGGCTCTTTTCTTCCTTTTCCTTCGCGCCTTTCAAATCTCCGTCGATATCGGCAAGCGACTGATCGATCTCTTCATAGCGGGCAATTTTCTCAGACAGCTCTTCGCTGTTGTTGTTCTCAAGCTCCGCCTTCGCTTTTTCGATATCTCCGGTTTTCAAGTAGGCGTACGTTTTCTTCTCGCTTCGGTCTTTCGTCGTTTCGATATTCTCAATGGAAAGCACCTTGTCGTATTCCTCTTCGGCATAGGCGATTTCGAACTTCGCTTCATTCGTCGGGTAAGCTTCATTGAAGGCTTTCAGCGCATCGATTCCTTGATTGTTAGCAATGAACGTCGCCGCCATCTTCGCGTCCTCCTCATACAACGACACGAGTTTATCGAACGCCTCTTCCTCTACAAGGTAGCCGGCGTAGATCTTCTGCTCTTCCCCGTCCAACTCGTCCAGATCCTGCTTGGCCAAGTATTCTTTCAAGGACGTGTCTTCCCCGAGAAGGGCAGCCTCATAGCGGGAGATGGCTTCTTCCTCGGCTTTCTTATCTGCCGCGACCGCTTCATATTGTGCCTGGAACGAAGCGATTTGGAGCAGGAAGAACGCGACGGTTCCGACTGTTGCCAGCGTGAAAAAGGCGGCAAGACCGTAAATCGTCCGGCGCTGCCACTTCTTCAGGCGGGAAATCCGGGATCGATCGAGCCTGCGGAACGCTTCCTCTTCCACATTCTCCTCCTGTTTGAACTCCTCACTGACCAGCTCTTCCATCTCTGCCATCAACGCAAGGCGTTTCTTTTCTTTCTCCTTGCTCGTCCGGATTACCGGAAGCTTTTTCTTGATATGCATGTATAAATTCGGCGCGTAATAGGAACCGAACCGGAATGTACCGGAGTAAATCGCGTCTCCGTTATTATCTTCTTCCAAAAGGTAGAACTCTCCATCGACCTCTTCCTTCTTCTCCCGCATTTCCTTCTCGATTTCCTGAGACAAGCGGACAGCTTCCGGAAACGGGATTTTCTCGAACTTGGCAATTTTGGAGTGTTCCACTTGAGTAAACACTACATATAACATTGATTCCGACCTCCAAACATACGAAAGCCACACCGGAAACAGCAGTGTGGCTTTGCATTAATATATAAGCGTTCTATTAAAACTTGATATTGTTGTCGATTCCGCTTGCGATACCGTACGCTCCCATAACGACGATCAGTCCGACCGCTCCTCCAAGGAACCAGCCGACAGAACGTCCGCGTCCGCGGTCGCCCCCGAACATCAGGAAATATCCCCCGACACAGAAAGCCAAAGCAGCTCCGATCAAACCAAGGCGCTGAGCCCATTGCAGAATCGACTGTCCCGTCTGAACGAGACCATCCATCCCATCAGCGGCTCCCAGCATCAACGTGTTTAACAGATTCATAGAAATCTTCCTCTCGCTTTTATTATATTGTCATGCCGATTACTATCGACTTACCTCTAAATCATACGTGTGCCAACCATTCGGAAATTCAGGTATGGGCCTGCTGTCTTTAAACCGGTGACGGGCACCTTGGCAGACATGGTCCATGATAATACCCTTTACTTTCTGGCTGGAAGTAAGAACCCTGTGGCAACGTGACAGCATCCGAATGCCGCTTGCCAATGCACATCGTTTTTGGCTGTGTACGAAGAACCAGTAGAACAGCGCTGCACATGTCGTGGCAGGTTTTTGGAATCGAACCCTGCAAACCATTCTGTGTGGACGGACGCTTACGCGCTGAATAAGCGGCCGCACCTCTATTCAATTGTCTATTTCCATCGTACGGCCCCTTATGAATGGTCCGCTACGAATGTACGCAATGTCTCCTGATCCTTCTCCTGTATCAACTCTTCGGTCACTTCCAGCTCTGCTGCCGGCTGACCGTTCTCTATGTATGCAATCGTATCGATCGGCAGGAACAGATCCTTCTTCTTGCTGTCTTCGTTGAAAACTTCGTGTACGTCGTCCGACGCCTGTTGATCGTTGAAGTAGACGAGCGTCTGCCCCTCTTCTTCGAACACTTC
>NZ_ANPF01000021.1:0-114269 GCF_000328325.1 Halobacillus sp. BAB-2008
GGTTCGATTCCGTCCCGAGCCACCATTTAAGCCGGCCTAGCTCAACTGGCAGAGCAACTGATTTGTAATCAGTAGGTTGGGGGTTCAAGTCCTCTGGCCGGCACCACTTGAATTATAGTGGAGGGATAGCGAAGTTGGCCAAACGCGGCGGACTGTAAATCCGCTCCCATCGGGTTCGTAGGTTCGAGTCCTACTCCCTCCACCATTTTCATTTCATTCAAATAGGGGTATAGTTTAATGGTAAAACTACGGTCTCCAAAACCGTCAATGTGGGTTCAATTCCTACTACCCCTGCTTTTACTTCATATGGCGGCTGTGGCGAAGTGGTTAACGCACCGGATTGTGGTTCCGGCATTCGTGGGTTCGATTCCCATCAGCCGCCCCATTAATATTTCTCAACTGAACTGATCATTGGGCCATAGCCAAGCGGTAAGGCAACGGTTTTTGGTACCGTCATGCGCTGGTTCGAATCCAGCTGGCCCAGCCATTACATATGCGGGAGTAGTTCAGTGGTAGAACACCACCTTGCCAAGGTGGGGGTCGCGGGTTCGAATCCCGTCTCCCGCTCCAATAAAACTTTGAATATATTCAGTGCCACTTGAATATGTTAGAATGTAAATAATAAATAAGTGGCGGCATAGCCAAGCGGTAAGGCAGAGGACTGCAACTCCTTTATCACCGGTTCGATTCCGGTTGCCGCCTCCAAGACATATGCCGGTGTGGCGGAATTGGCAGACGCGCACGACTCAAAATCGTGTTCCTCACGGAGTGTCGGTTCGACCCCGACCACCGGTACTACAAGAATGAAAAGACGTTATCCTTATAACAGGATAACGTCTTTTTTGTTTTGCAGATAGGGTCTTTCTTATTCAATTAAAAACATGGTGAAAGACTGTGGAAGCTGTCGATCACTTCTAAAAAGTGGGGACACACAAAGAGGTACAAAATGGTCATTTTCGTTCTTTTACGAATAGAATGCCAGGGTGTTTGGATAGAATGGTAGTGGGTGATAAAGATGAATATGATGATGTTTTTGGAATACGCTGCTTTCATGGGTCTGCTGATTCTTTCTGTTGTCCTCATTCTGCGTATCAAAGGGGAGGAAAGAGTTCCATCCTTGGATGAGAAGGACATCCTTTCTTCCACGATTGTGAAGAAATTGTACAGCGAACTTGTGTCGCATGGACTTCGGCCGGCTCTCCGTCATCAGGTAGGGAAATATCAGGTGGACGTTGCTTTTCCTTCCGTGAAAATTGCAGTGGAGGCTGTGGAACATGACTTTTTGGTCTCCTCTCCGGCAATGAATCAGGAATGGGAGAAGGATGAGTATCTGAGGAACCATGGCTGGAAGATTCTTCGTTTCAGTGGAGCGAGGATTGAAGAAGACCTGCCGAGAGTGGTCGAGAAGATCAGTCGGGAACTAAGTGTGAAATCGAATTCAAGCTCATAAAAACGGCCCGGCGAAGTCGCCAGGCCGTTTTATTTATGAACAGGAAACGTCAATATGACGAAGTTTAGTAACGTCGAACAGGCCTTTGTCTGTCAGTTTCAGAGACGGGATGACCGGCAGTGTGAGGAAGGATAGGGTAAGGAATGGATTGAAATCTCCTTGGAACCCCTGCTCCTTTAATGAATGGTGCACATGATCCAAGGCGGCATTAACTTCTTCTGCCGTTTTGTCGGACATCAGACCTCCGATAGGAAGCGAGAGGGATGCGACAGGCTTTCCATCGACAACGACAGCAAGTCCGCCGTTTATGTCTGAGAGATGCTTGATTGCTTGGATCATATCATGATCATTCGTACCGACGGCGACAATGTTATGGGAATCGTGGGCAATCGTTGTAGCAATGGCTCCGCGCTTTAAGCCGAGTCCTTTCACGACACCGAGTCCGATATTGCCTGTTTGATGATGACGTTCCACTGCAGCCAGCTTCAACTGATCTTCTTCCACAGAAGGAAGGAAAGAGCCGTTCTCTACCTGGACATGTTCCACGTTGTGGTCGGTTCTCAGGCTGTTAGGATTGATTTTTATGACGTTAGCTTTGGAGGATTCCATCGGGATTTTCAGTGAAACTTCCGACAGTTCCGGCAGGTGGACAGTGTTGGTAATCGCTGATGCAAGGTCCTTCCTGCCCGGAGCAGGTCCGATGTAGGAACCATTTTTGGCAACATGCTTTCCTTCCTTATAGACATCTGAGATTACAGGATCATTCAAGTCGTCAAACAAGATCAAATCGGCTTTATATCCGGGAGCGACAGCCCCTTTATCAGTCAGTCCGTAACATTCTGCAGCATTCAGGGATGCCATCTGGATGGCCGTTATCGGATCTGTCCCGTTTGCTATGGCCAGACGGACATGATGATCGATGCTGCCGTTTCGAAGCAGATCATCGATATGTTTATCATCGGTGCAGAAGAAGAAGCGCCGTGAATTGTGAGGCTTTACTGCTGGAAGCAGGGCAAGCAGGTCTTTGGCAACCGATCCTTCCCGCATCATGACATACATCCCTCTCCGGATACGTTCAAGGGCGTCTCCCGGCGTGTTGCACTCATGATCCGTCAGGACACCGGCAGCTCTGTAGATGTTAATGGCGTGCGGGTCCAGACCTGCCAGGTGACCGTCAATCTTTTTCCCTTCCAGGGTCGTGGACGTCAACTTGCCGATGAGATCGGGTGCGGCGCTCCGGAGGGAGGGGTAGTCCATCACTTCTGCCAGGCCAAGTACTTGGGGATGGTCATAGTAGGGACGAAGATCTTCATCCATGAGACGGGCACCTGCGTTTTCGAACGGTGTGGCGGGGACACAGGATGGCAGCATGAAATGCATATCCATACAGGTATCCTTCGCCTGATCGAGCATGAACTGGATGCCGCGGTTTCCACAGACGTTGGCTACTTCATGTGGGTCTGTAACGATCGTCGTCACGCCGTGGGGAAGAACGACTCTCGCGAATTCTTCGGGAGGAACCATAGAGGATTCGATGTGGACATGTCCGTCGATGAAGGCAGGAGCAATGTACTTCCCATGGGCATCGATTACTTCGTTTCCATCGTATTCGCCGATTCCTGAAATCGTGCCTTCTGTGATGGCTATATCTGCTTCCAGGACTTCCATATTGAAAACATCGATGATGCGCCCGTTCTTAATGACGACATCAGCGGGAACATCCTTATTTGCTGTCCGGATGCGTTTCGTTAGTATATCTTTGGGTGTATTGGCTGTCATAATGGAATCTCCTCCTTTTGATGAAAAAACCCCCTAGCATTTTTTCTAAAACTAGAGGGTACAAAAGAAGGACAGGCTGTATGTCGTACATGCACATGCAGCCTATCCCTCTCGTAGTCAAACCATTTACGGTAGTTCGGTAGAAACGTTTGGACCCTATTTCCAAATATATACGAGCTGTATGGATTTATTATAGAGATTTTATCTTTCTCCTTTCCGTTTGTCAACGCCCGGGATAAATCAGGGGAAAGGATTCTCTTTTAAGGGAATCTAGTTTAATATGGTAGAAGAGAGGTAAATTTCTGACTTAAGACAAAGGAAGGTTTTTGATGTCTATAATGGAAGAGAATATAACAAGAATACATATTGGTGAGAAGGAATTCATTCTTATCGGTACTGCCCACGTGTCGAAGCAGAGCGCAGAACAGGTGAAGGAAGTCATCGAAGCGGAACGGCCGGACTCTGTTTGTGTCGAGCTCGATGAGCAGCGTTTTGAATCGATCCGTGACGGGGACCGATGGAAGAATACAGATATATTTGAAGTGATCAAAAGTAAAAAAGCGTCGTTGCTGCTCGTCAACCTGGCGATCTCTTCGTTTCAGAAGAAGATGGCGAAGCAATTCGGGATCCAGGCGGGCCAGGAGATGATCCAGGGAATCGAATCAGCTGAGAAAACGGGAGCGGAACTGGTTCTTGCCGACCGTAACATCCAAATTACTTTTGCAAGGATTTGGGGAAATATCGGTTTCAAGGGAAAGGCGAAGCTGCTTCTCTCGATCATTTACGGGATCTTCAGTAAAGAGGAGATATCAGAGGAAGAGTTGGAGAAGCTGAAAACACAGGATATGCTGGATGGTATGCTCCAGGATATGACGGATAGTTTCCCTACGTTGAAGAAGCCGTTGATCGATGAGCGTGATCAGTACTTGGCGCATTCCATCAAGCATGCTCCAGGGAATAAAGTGGTCGCTGTTTTGGGAGCTGCCCACGTTCCGGGGATCAAAGAAGAGATCCATAAAGAGCATGACTTGAAGAAATTGACGGAGCGGCCGAAGAAATCAAAAGCGCCGAAGATCATCGGTTGGACGATTCCTTTATTGATATTGTCGGTCATTGTCTATACGTTCTTCTCCAACCCTGCCGCAGGGACGCAGCAGACCATCAGCTGGATCCTTTGGAACGGATCTTTTTCGGCATTAGGAACCGCTGTCGCCTTAGCTCATCCGCTGGCAGTTGTGACGGCCTTCATCATGGCGCCGATCACTTCGTTGAATCCGCTGATTGCAGCAGGCTGGTTCGCGGGTATTGTCCAGGCGTACTTCCGACGTCCGAATGTAGGAGACTTCGATACGCTGTCGGATGATGTGACGAGTGTGAAAGGCTTTTGGAATAACAAAGTGACACGGATCCTTCTCGTAGTCGTTCTTGCCAACCTCGGAAGTTCATTAGGTACGTTTATCGGTGGCGCAGACGTCATTCGCTTGTTTATCCGAAATTTATAAGTGGAGAATGGGTAATCTTTGGACATTGCTTCCCTGTGGAGGGAGGCGATGTTCTTTTTTATATTCTTTTGTTTTTTTCTGACATCCGTTTACAGTAATTTTTTGTAATGTTACAATCATGTTACAAAGTGTCGAAAAATTCCTTTTGTTCAGAGGGATAAGGAAGGAACGGGGTAAATGAGCAGGTTTGTGAAAGTCACGTCCATACTGGGAATTGCAGCAATCAGCTTTGGAGTGTGGCAGTTAAGTCAGCAGGATAGTCAAGCGAATATAGAAGCAAGTCCAAAGGAAACCATCAGCGAGCATTCACAAACTTATCAGAGGATACACATTGACAAAGAAGAAGCGGAAGAACAGAAGGTATCCGTACGAGCGCCTGTGGATGCACGGACAGTCAGATCCTTCAAGGAAGCGGTGGAGAAGCAAAAGGAAGTAAAGGTATTAGTGGAAGGCGTCGGTGAACCAGAAGGAAAGGAAGAGCCGAAGTGGTCTGATATTGAGAAAGATAGTAAGGAAAAAATGCAGTTGTTGGATAAATTAACGGGCTTATCGGACAATGATATTGTGGAAGAATTCGCAAAAAAGGCCAATCATAAGCTGGAACGTGCCTTGGATAGCAAACAGGCAGCGGAATACATAGAAACGGTAGAGCTCTTCCATTACATCTCCGAGCAGTTATGAGAAATGACGTCAACGGGAAAAGAAGGGAACGATGTCGAAACTATCGAACTTTCGAAACCCCTTGAAGTATCGTGATTGGTAAATATTGTTTATATTTGCCAGCATTCGTTTTAGCAGCTCTTGAAACGGGGACTTGAACAGAGAAAGCAAATAAAGGAGGTTTTCTATTCATGTCCCAAACACTGAAGGAAAGACTAAGTACGGAAGAACTGGGTCACCTGCAAAGAGCCGCTGTACTGGAATTTACGGAAGACCTGTTTGAGTCTGATAACTATTGCTCGCTCGAAGCTGCCGATTCAGACCTGGATCAATTATTTATTGTCAATCGGAACGATCGTACGTTGACAGTGCTCAGTATGTCCAAGGACATGTCGCTGAAGAAGGAAACACTCTTTACAGATCGGATCATTTCCATGAAAGAATACTTCGAGGATTACAGCATGAATGAGAATACAGCTCCCCGGAAGATCGAAGTCGTTTTTGATGGGGGACGGACCCTGTTGATCGAACCGGATCTCTCCGGTGAGAAGGCCGAGATGTACAAAAAGCCTGAAATCGCCCGGCAGGTCCAAGAGGAGTTTGAGAATCTGATTGCAGCATTAAAGAATACCGTAATTCTGTAAAAAGAAAAGAGACGGCCCGCATCCACGGATGCGGGTCGTCTTTTGTTTGGACATTGTGTATTGCAACACGCTTAACACGATCCTGTCATGAAAAAACAATATTCGACAAGAAATTGCAAATTAATTGTTGCATGGTTAAAAAACGATTGTTATAATAGCAAATGTACTTCCGATGAGGGAGACATGCGGGTGTAGTTTAGTGGTAAAACCTCAGCCTTCCAAGCTGATGATGAGGGTTCGATTCCCTTCACCCGCTCCAAAAGCTATTATTTTTTATACTTATGTGAACCAACGCAGTGTTTCGTTAAATGGATAACGAAGCATTGCGTTTTTTCTTGAGGAAAAATGGATACATCCTATAGTAGAACTACAAATCAGGAGGAATCCACTATGAACCGGTTACAGCAGCAACTGAAACAGATAGATGGTAAAAGTTATAAAGCATACAAGCAGCTTCAGGGGAATTATCGTTTCCCGAATTACGATTTATTCTTGGATTATGTCCAGGGGGATCCGTTTGCATCCCCGTCCAAAATCAGAATCCGAATCCCGGATAAACAGCGGGAAATGAAAGCGAGTTGGAAAGACGGGAGCAGACGGAAGTATTACACGGAAGACAGATTGACAAGAGCCGTGGCAAAAAGGATAAGTAAAACCCAGACGAGTGTGAAAGGGAGCGGCAAAAGCGGAATCGTTTCTGTCGATCGTCCCGGTCAGGAAATATTGGAGCGGACGGCTGTTCAGTTGGAGAACGATTCTGTGGTCGTTTGTCTTACGGTAGGTCTGCCTGCGAATGGGAGACGGATCAATGGGAAACAGGCAGAGAAACTGTTCTTCTCTATATTACCGGAAATCATGAAACAGTCGATTTTTAAAATCAAGGATGAAGAATTGGAAGCAGCCTGCCAGCTTGCCGATCAGCATGAAGCGATTCTCCGTGAAATGAAGAAGAACGATTGGATTTCGTTTATAGCAGACGGTTCAGTCCTTCCAAGGGAGAGCGGCATCAGTCAGCGCCCGATGAAGGACGCGGTACCGTTCCGGAGCCCGGAGGAGAAGCGGGTGTCCTTCTCCATTCCACACAGAGAGGAACCGTTGACGGGGATGGCTCTGAACAAAGGAATTGTATTGATTGTCGGTGGAGGTTATCATGGTAAAAGTACCCTCTTGAATGCAATGGAGCGGGGTGTGTATCCTCATATTCAAGGGGATGGAAGGGAGTATGTGCTGACGGACCCCGATGCAGTCAAAGTTCGTGCGGAGGATGGCCGTCAGGTGACGAATGTCGATATTTCCCCATTCATCAAAAATCTTCCTCATGGTGCAGATACGACGACTTTCTCCACAGAAAACGCCAGCGGCAGCACGTCACAGGCCGCGAATGTAATAGAAGCTTTGGAAGCAGGTGCTACGACGCTTCTCGTCGATGAAGACACGAGTGCTACGAACTTCATGATCCGTGATGAACGGATGCAGCAGCTTGTTGTACAGGAGAAGGAACCAATCACTCCTTTCCTTGATAAAGTCAAGCAGCTCAGAGATGGCTTGGGAATCTCTACGCTCCTCGTGATGGGCGGATCCGGAGACTATTTCCAGGTGGCCGACGACGTCATTATGATGGATCAATACATTCCTTATGATGTCACGAAGAAGGCAAAGCAAATTGCCGAAGCGTATCCGACCGGACGTACGACCCAGGAGCAAGCGGCTTTTGGAACCCTGCCGAAGCGGGCGTTCCTTCCGAGTACTATCCAGGCACAAAAAGGCAGGAAGGAAAAGATGCAGGCGAAAGGGTTGAAAAGAATTCTCATGGGGCATACCGATATAGAGTTGGACGGGATCGAGCAGTTGATCGATTCGTCCCAGACGAGAATGATTGCCGATATTCTGCTTCATTTGGAGAAGAGAGGCATCTGGAAAGAAGAACGGAGTGTATCGGAAATACTCTCCATGATTGAGAAACAAATGAACGAAGAGGGGCTGGCATCTTTTGCACCTTTCAAAAACCAGCATCCCGGGGAGCTTGCCAGACCACGAATGATGGAAATAGCAGCGGTACTCAACCGCATACGGACAGCTAAAGTTAAAGACTTACGATAGAAAGGAGAGGACCAGGGTGGATTATCAACAGCTGAAAGACGAAGTCATCGCATACAGCAAAGAAATAGGCATTGATAAAATAGGCTTCGCTGCAGCAGACGTGTTCGGCGAACTGAAGGCACGCCTGATCCGTCAGGAAGAGCTCGGCTATCAGTCCGGATTTGAGAAAGGAAGCGCAGAAGAGCGGACGGAACCGAGTCGCCTTCTCCCGGGGGCACAATCGATCCTGTCGATCGCCCTGGCCTATCCTTCCAAAATGAAAGACGCTCCGAAAAGCAGAAAGGGAGAGCGAAGAGGCCTTTTCTGCCGCGCCTCCTGGGGACAGGATTACCATGATGTACTGCGCGACCGCCTGCAGAAGTTAGGGGAATTCCTTAAACAGAAAGTGCCCGACGCCGAACTGAAGATGATGGTGGATACGGGGGAACTTTCCGACAGGGCTGTGGCAGAGCGGGCCGGTATAGGCTTCAGCGGGAAGAACTGCGCCGTCATCACTCCGGAGTTCGGCTCATATGTATATTTAGGAGAAATAGTTACTAATATCCCTTTTGCCCCGGATGAACCGGTGGACGACAGCTGCGGGGACTGTTCCATCTGCGTGGATGCATGTCCGACCGATGCTCTCGTGCAGGGCGGGCAGTTGAATGCCCAGCGGTGTATCGCTTTCCTTACGCAGACGAAGGATTTTCTTCCGGATGAATTCCGAACAGTGATCGGCAATCGCCTCTATGGATGCGATACCTGTCAGACGGTCTGTCCGAAGAACAGAAAGAAAGATTTTCATAACCATGAAGAATTCGAGCCGGACCCTGAAGTTGTGAAACCAAAATTGGTTCCGCTCTTATCCATTTCCAATCGAGAATTCAAGAATACCTATGGTTCTATATCAGGATCCTGGAGAGGTAAAAAACCTATTCAGCGTAATGCTATCCTCGCGCTCGCCCATTACCGGGATGAGACGGCCGTTCCGGAGTTGATCCGATTGATGAAGGAAGATCCACGTCCGGTGATCCGGGGGACATCTGCCTGGGCACTCGGCAAGATTGGAACAGAGGACGGCAGGGAAGAGATCCTTAAGGCAATGGAGAAAGAAGAGAACGATCAGGTACGGGTGGAAATGGAGAAAGGGCTCCAATTTGAGAAACTATAAGCGCCTGTACCTTTTCATCTATCTACAGCTCTTGTATAATAGAAAATAATGTTAATTGAAGAAGGGGTTGACCATGAACCATCAGTCTTTCTTATATCATGACACATTCGAGACTCCTTTAGGTGCTGTTACAGTACTTGCGAATGATGAAGGGGTCTGCCGCATTGATTATGGCAAATACGAAGATCGGACCGCATTCTATCAAACTTGGAAAAGGAAGCACTTTCTCAAAGGGGAGTTGGTCTACGACCCTGAGCAAACATATGTGGCACAGACGAGGGAGGAACTCCAGGAATATTTTGCAGGCAGGCGTTCGGAATTCCAGGTACCTCTCCAATGTTACGGTACGGACTTTCAACGGCAGGTCTGGCGGACGCTGCACCACCAGATCCCTTATGGAGAAACACGTTCCTATAAGGACATCGCCTCCTATATCCACGCCCCGAAAGCGATCCGGGCTGTCGGAGGTGCTGTTAACCAAAATCCATTTTCTATCGTGGTCCCGTGTCACCGGGTCATTGGAAGTAACGGGAAACTCGTAGGGTATGCGGGTGGAATAGATAAGAAAGAGAAGTTATTAGAGCTCGAACGAGAGCACCATTCCGTAACGGAACATAGAAGCGGCTGATCCTGTTTGGATGAGCCGTTTTTTCATGTATTCCTATCCTTTTTCATAGATATGAAGGTGGGGAGGGGAGACGGATGAGTGCTGTTCATTTATTACAGCGGTACTGGGAGAGAATCATGGATCGCCTGTTTGACCAGAACGAAGAAGAGTGGCTGAGAAAGAAAGTCGACGCATTAGAAGCGGGTGGGAAGTCGCTGCGACGGGTTACATTTGAACTGAAACCGTACCACCGGGCCGCCTACGACAAGGAGGTCTGTCTTGATTATTTGCTGCACGTCTCCATGTTGGTGAAGGACGGACCGCGAACTTACTTGGAAGAAGGAATATACGAGGGAAGAAGCAGATTCTCTAAAGGGGAGTGGCTGGATCATCGAATCCGAACGGAGCGCCCGGGTACGGATTCCTTAACATCCGCTTTGGAATTCAGTCATTCAAGGGAGAGGGAGGAGAGCCGTTTTACGTACGACAGAAGAGCAGCCGTGCGCTACGCGGACAGGTGGTGGGACAGCTATAACCCGGCTTACCGGCACTTTGATGTCGATTGCACCAATTATGTATCTCAGTGTCTGCGGGCCGGTGGTGCCCCTATGCATGGCTCGCCTGCAAGAAGTAAGGGATGGTGGTATGGAAGTGGGACATGGAGCTACAGCTGGACGGTCGCTCATGCGCTGCGCTGGTATATGAGTGGTGCGCGGAAAGGATTGACGGCTACGGAAGTATCATCAGCCGATCAGCTGTCGCCGGGGGATATCATCTGCTATGATTTCCAGGGGAACGGGCGCTTTGATCATAATACGATCGTAACAAGGAAGGATGCGAGCGGTATGCCGCTCGTCAATGCCCATACATCTAACAGCCGACATCGTTACTGGGCCTATGAAGATTCTACCGCCTATACCCCGTCAATCCAGTACAAATTTTTCCGAATTGACGGATGAACGGTATGTTATAATGGTCTGGTTGATTATGACTAGACTGAGGTGAAAGACATGCCGAACCATATTGTTTTATTTGAACCGGAGATTCCGGCTAATACCGGTAATATTGCAAGGACCTGCTTAGCGACAAATACAGAACTTCATTTGATCCGTCCGCTTGGTTTCTCAACAGATGATAAGATGCTTCGCCGGGCCGGTTTGGACTACTGGCATAAGGTGAACGTCCACTATCATGATTCCATTAAAGAATTGTACGAGGCTTATCCGGAAGCGGAATTTT
The DNA here is from genome assembly GCF_000328325.1 of Halobacillus sp. BAB-2008. Lineage (NCBI taxonomy): Bacteria > Bacillati > Bacillota > Bacilli > Caryophanales > Bacillaceae > Halobacillus > Halobacillus sp. BAB-2008. The sequence continues at coordinate 11,132 of NZ_ANPF01000021.1, forward strand.
ATTACATTGAAAATTTCGGAACGAAGTCGTATGCCGATTTCGATTTCAGCAGTCCGGAGAAAGATTGGATGTTCGTATTCGGGAAAGAAACGACAGGCATACCGAAAGACCTCCTTGAGGGATTGGAAGATCGCTGCCTGCGCATCCCTATGACAGGGGAAGTTCGTTCTTTGAATTTATCGAACACCGCCTCCATCATTTTATACGATGCGTTGAAGCAGCAAGGCTATCCAAACTTGATCAAATGACAAAAAAGAGTGCGTCCGCAAAGGGAGGCACTCTTTTCCTTATTTCTTAGGTGATCCAGCCTTCGTGTTGTAGCCGGCAGTGAAAATGGCCGTAAGAAATGCAACGCTTACAAGAATGATCAAAGTTAGATTCATCGTCCATCCTCCTTTATTAGCCAGACAAGTCGTTCTGGTCTTTATTATACCTCACTTCCAAATTGAAGGAAATGGCTTGTCCTGCTAATTTTATCCTTTCTCGGATGACAGATGCCTATACGCCTCACCGGGCGTTTACATAGAGTGAAGAGTAGGTGAATAACCAAGGTTGGATTGGAGGAGTAGGAATGAATCAATATTCGTATTACTACCCGAATCACATGCAGGATGGCTTCCGCGATGAAGATGAACGGTTCTTCTTTTTAGGGCCGTTCGCCGGCGGACTGCTCGGCGGTTTTCTCGGAGGTGCACTTGCTCCAGGTTTCTACGGAGGTTTTGGTGGAGGGTATCCGCCACCGCCGCCTCCGTACTATGGCGGATACTACGGACGTCCCCCATACGGCGGTTTCTGGTAAATGGAAAAGGCCCCTCGAATGGAGGGGCCTTTTCGTTTAAGTTAGAAGTTTGTTGTATCCAATTCTTTTCCTTGAGACTCATAGCCTTTCATGTATTTGATTCGGCGCTGAGCGGATGTGGAATTGACTTGTTCATCTGCGTGGTAAGAAGAACGGACCATCGGACCGGCTTCACAGTGTCGGAAGCCTTTATCCAGAGCGATTTGTTTCAGCTCTTCGAACTCATCCGGATGGTAATAGCGTTCCACATTCAAGTGTTTTTTCGTCGGCTGCAAATATTGGCCGATTGTCATGATATCGACATTGTTTTCCAGCAGGTCGTCCATCGCTTGAATAATTTCTTCTTTCGTTTCCCCGAGGCCGACCATGATGCTTGATTTTGTCGGTGTGTTAGGGCGGATTTCCTTAACGCGGCGCAGCAATTCCAGAGAACGGTCGTACATCGCACGAGCGCGGACTTTCTTAGTAAGTCGACGTACGGTTTCGATGTTGTGATTGAAGATGTCCGGCTCTCCAGCCATAAGTGTGTGAAGGCTCTCGTAATCACCTTTCATGTCGGAAGGAAGGATTTCCACCGTGCATCCAGGGACACGTCGGCGAATCGCTTTTACCGTTTCCGCGAAAACGGCTGCACCACCGTCATTCAGATCGTCACGGGCGACAGCTGTGACCACTACGTGTTTCAGTCCCATGATTTCGACAGATTCAGCCACGCGTTCCGGCTCTCCCCAGTCCAATTCGTTCGGAAGTCCGGTTTTTACCGCGCAGAAGCGGCACCCGCGTGTGCACGTATCCCCAAGGATCATAAAGGTTGCCGTTTTACGTTCGCTCCAGCATTCGTGAATATTCGGGCAGCGTGCTTCCTCACAAACCGTGTTCAGTTTCTTCTCCCTCATCAGCTTTTTCAGCCCGGTGTAGGATTTGTTCGTGTTGATTTTGATTTTAAGCCAATCCGGCTTTCTTATGTACTCTTGGTCTTTAGCCATGTTGTCCACTCCTTTAATTATCGGGAAAAGTTCCACTCATCCGATTGATATCGTTCTGCGGCGATTTTCTCTACTGTTTTCCATTGATCATCAGAGAGTTCGAAAGGTTCAAGCGTTATGTCCATCCCTTTTTCAAATCCACTCTTAAACGCATGTTTTGTCTCGTTGAAATCAACGGGCTTATCGAGCAGTTGGTTGATGGCAACCGCTTTGTCTCCGAATGCTTTTCGCGCGCGTTCTTTCACCCGTTCATTTTTATATAGGAACATATCGAAAAGCTTGACATCATCTACATCAATCGGGATCGATCCGTGCTGCAGGATGATTCCCTTTTTGCGTGTCTGGGCACTGCCAGCAGCTTTCTTTCCCTCTACAATCAGTTCATACCAGGACGGCTCTTCAAAACATACGGCAGAGCCTGTCACGCCAAGTTTACCTTCCGGTACAGCAAAATCAGCTTGGATCCCCAGGTTACGAAACCCTTCTAGGAGTCCTTTGGAAATTACCAAATAGGCTTCTTTCACGGAAGCCGGCATCGCTTCATGTTGTTCTGAGACGATAACACTGTATGTCAGTTCTTTGTCGTGCAGAACAGCCCGGCCGCCGGTTTGGCGACGGACAAGCTCGTAGCCGTGTTTTTTCACGCCATCCATGTCTATCTTACCGTTCACTTTCTGAAAGTACCCTACGGATAAGCCGGCTGGTGCCCAGCCGTAGAATCGGAGGACAGGCGGAATTTCTCCGGCTCTGTGCCAATTCATCAAAGCCTCATCCAGTGCCATGTTCATGGCAGGAGTACAGTGACCGGAATCGACAAAGTACCATGTTTCCATATGCAATCCTTCTTTCTGTCAGTTAAGCACTTTATCACATTAAAATAACCACAATCATTCTAACAAGGGCAATGGAATGTGTCAAAATTTGCAAAGGATGTAAATGTCCTTGTTTTATAGGTTGAATTACCCAGTTACAATGGTTGGTGGCATACATAAGTACAGAATTGTTTTATAATTGAAACAGGAGGGGATGCCTTGTGAATCAGTCTTTGATATCCAGTGTGCTTTTTTTGATCAGCGCTTTCATTTGGGCATTGCTAGCAATCATTTATGAAGAATTCCGACTCCTCAATTTTTTTCTTTTTATTACTTTTCTGGTAATCGGACTGGCGAAGAGGCGCCGGTATCAGGAACGAAGGGATTATGAAGAAGACTGAAATTTCCAGTCTTCTTTTTTTATGGTCAAGATTTGAAGCGGGGCGGCATAGGCATGAAGAAGGTGGACAGCTCAGGTGCTTAAGGGGATGGACCTTCTAACGGTCTCTGGTGTCCGCCTGCATCCTTAATTACGAGTCAGTCACACATGTTTTCGATAATCCAAGCATAGGATGTATTAAAATTCGTCTCTTACGACGGGGGAGGTCGCGAAGTGGACATTTTAAAGAAAATACAAGACCACCGGGAACACGAAGAGGAACTCAAATGGGAAGGTACATTCGCAGAATATTTGGATCTATTGAAAGAACGTCCGTATTTAGCTCAATCCGCACATTCCCGCGTTTACAATATGATCAAGAATGCGGGGGTTGCAGAAGAACATGACCATAAGCGGTATAAATTCTTCGATGAGGATATTTATGGTCTTGATGAAGCGATGGAGAAACTGGTAGAGGAGTACTTCCACCCTGCGGCAAGGCGGTTGGATGTCAGGAAGCGGATCCTTTTATTAATGGGACCGGTCAGTGGCGGTAAATCGACGCTTGTCAACTTGTTGAAGCGGGGAATGGAAGAATACACCCATACAGCGGAAGGCGCGGTCTTTGCCATTAAAGGATGCCCGATGCATGAAGATCCCTTGCATTTAATACCTAACCATTTGAGGAAAGAATTCCAGGAGGAGTATGGAATTCGTATAGAGGGCAGTTTGTCACCTTTGAATACCATGCGGGTCGAGACAGAATATGACGGCCGGATTGAGGACGTTCAAGTAGAGCGTATCTTTTTCTCCGAAGATAAGCGTACAGGCATTGGAACATTCAGTCCATCTGATCCGAAATCTCAGGATATCGCCGATTTGACAGGATCGATCGACTTTTCTACTATCGCCCAGTTTGGTTCGGAATCGGACCCTCGTGCGTACCGGTTTGACGGGGAATTGAATAAAGCGAACCGCGGCATCATGGAATTCCAGGAGATGCTGAAGTGTGATGAGAAATTCCTGTGGCACCTGCTCAGTTTGACGCAGGAAGGGAATTTCAAAGCCGGTAGATTCGCGCTAATATCTGCAGATGAATTGATCATCGCCCATACGAACGAAGCGGAGTATCGGTCTTTCATTGCTAATAAGAAGAACGAAGCTCTCCACTCCCGTATGATCGTGATGCCGGTCCCTTATAACTTGAAAGTGAGTCAGGAAGAGAAAATCTATGAGAAGATGATCCGGGAAAGCGATATAAGAGACGTGCACATCGCACCACATACGCTGCGGGTTGCGGCAATGTTCACGATATTGACAAGGCTTAAGGAGTCGAAGAAAGCTTCCATTGATGTATTGAAGAAGATGCGTCTGTACGATGGAGAAATCCTGGAGGGCTTCAGTGATGTGGATGTCGAGGAGTTGAAGAAGGAGCATGCAGATGAGGGAATGAGCGGAATTGATCCTCGTTATGTCATTAACCGGATTTCATCCACCATCATCAAGAAGGAGTTGACTTCCATCAACGCGCTGGACGTTCTCCGGTCGTTGAAGGACGGCCTTGGAAGCCATGCCTCCATTTCCAGTGATGATAAGGAGCGTTACTTGGATTTCATATCCCTTGCACGGAAGGAATACGATGAGATCGCTAAGAAAGAAGTTCAGAAAGCGTTCGTCTATTCTTATGAAGAGTCAGCTGTCACTTTGATGGATAACTACCTGGATAATGTCGAAGCTTATTGCAACAAAGCGAAACTTCGTGACCCTCTGACAGGAGAGGAGTTGAATCCGGATGAACGTTTGATGCGTTCCATTGAAGAGCAGATCGGTGTTTCTGAAAACGCGAAGAAAGCGTTCCGGGAAGAAATCTTGATTCGTATCTCCGCCTATGCCCGTAAAGGGAAGAAGTTCGATTACCAATCTCATGAACGGCTTAGAGAAGCCATTCAGAAGAAGCTGTTTGCCGACTTGAAAGACGTAGTGAAAATTACGACGTCTACGAAAACACCGGATGAACAGCAGCTTAAGAAGATCAATGAAGTGGTGGCGACTCTCGTGGATGAGCATGGATACAACTCCAGCTCCGCTAATGAATTGCTTAAATATGTAGGAAGTCTTTTAAACCGATAAACTTGTCGTACCCCCGCCTTCGACAGCGAAGGCGGGGGTTTTTCTATGGTATAATGTCGGAAAATGAAGGGAGTGGGGAGAGACGATGCCGAAGAAATATTATGCCATCATCGATGTCGGTTCCAATACCATGCGTTTGGTCATTTACAGGAGAGACAATGGCGGGCGTTTCCGTGAAATTGAAAACGTAAAGGCGGTGGCCCGCCTTAGAAGTCACCTGCAGGATGACGGTACTCTGTCCAACGCAGGTATGGATACCCTTTTAAGAACGTTGAAAGGATTCAGCGAGGTTGTTCTCTCCTATCGTCTGGAAGAGCTCATTTGTGTCGCTACGGCTACCATCCGTCAGGCTGGGAACCAGGAGGATATCATACGTGCTGTATCCGATGAGACAGGGTTTGATATGAGGATTCTTACAGAGCAGGAGGAAGCCTATTATGGTTACCTTGCTGTCGTTAATTCCACACCTGTCAAGGAAGGGATCACGATTGACATCGGAGGAGGCAGTACGGAAGTTACATATTTCAAAGACCGTCAGCTGATCGACTCTCACAGCTTCCCCTTCGGTGCCTTGACCTTAAAGCAGGATTTCTTTGCAGACGATCTTCCATCAGAAGAAGAGCTGGGAGAGCTCCGCAGGTATCTGCTTGAGCAGTTCGGTACGCTCCCATGGTTGAAGGACCGCCGTGTTCCTGTTATCGGAATCGGCGGCGGAGCCAGGAACCTTGTCCAAATCGACCAGAATATGAAGGAATACCCGCTTGCGGGACTGCATCAATACAGAATGAAGGAAAATGACCTTGCTTTCATTAAGAATTATCTGCACACCCTGTCTATGGAAAAACTGCAGAAAGTAGAAGGGTTATCGAAAGATCGTGCCGATATCATCTTACCGGCTACCGAGGTTTTTCACTGTCTATACGACCGGGCAGCGGCGACCAGCTTTATCCTCAGCCGTAAAGGGTTGAGGGACGGAATCTTTTATGAACAGTTGACGAAAGATATGGGGACAGATGTGTTTCCGAATGTACTGGAAGAAAGCATCCAGGAACTCGTCAGTGACTATGACTTGAACCTTAAGCAGATTCATCATGTCCAGCACTTGGCTGGCGATCTCTTCCGTGCCCTTCAGGAGAAGGGAATCGGGTCTTTGAATAAGGAAGACTGGCTCGAAGTGAAACGTGCCGGCCACGTGTTTAATTTAGGAGAATATATTGACGGGGAATCGAGTTCTCAACACACTTTTTATCTGCTTGCGAATCGTACAATCGACGGACTGATGCATACGGACAGGCTGCGTCTCGCTCTGCTCGCTTCTTTTAAAAATAAAACGGTGTTTAAACAGTTCCTGTCTCCTTTCAAGGAATGGTTTTTAAAAGAAGAACGGAAAAAACTCCGTCTGATGGGGGCACTTCTGAAATTATGCTACAGTCTCGACAGTACGAGGAGGCAGGCTGTGGAGAAGTTGGAAGTTGAGGTGACTTCGGAGGAAGTTCTGCTCATCTGCCATTGTAAAGGAGCGTGGATGGCGGAGGAATACCAGGCGGAAAAGCATAAAAAGCATTTGGAAAAGTCGATCAAGAGGTCTATTACGATGCAGTTTGTGGAAAAGAGATAACGAAGCGAATACGAGATAAAGGGTGATCACCATGTCCATGGAAGATGAGAAGGCGGTGCTGGGGCGGCCGGATTATTATAACAACCGTGAACTCAGCTGGCTCGCGTTTAATGAGAGGGTGCTCGCTGAGGCGCTCGATTTGGATAATCCCTTGATGGAACGGTTGAAATTTCTTGCCATCGGTTCCTCCAACCTGGACGAATTCTTCATGGTCCGCGTAGCGGGTCTGAAAGATCAGGTGAAGGCTGGTTTTAACAAACCGGAGAATAAAGCAGGTCTGACTCCAAAGCAGCAGTTAAAGAGGATTGCGGATACCAACCACCGGATCGTTGACAGGCAATACGACTCTTTCCGCTCTATGAAGGCGGAGCTGAAAGAGGAAGGGATCAACTTAATGAACATGGCGGACCTCTCCAATGCAGAAAAAGCGTTACTGGAAAAATATTTCGATGAAGAGATCTTTCCTGTTCTTACTCCAATGGCTGTAGATGCGTACCGGCCATTTCCCATGCTCTTGAATAAATCGATCAATCTGGCAATTGTCATACGAGATGTTCTGGATCCGGAACAATCTAAGAAAACAGCTATTGTCCAGGTGCCTTCGGTGCTCGACCGTTTCATTCAACTGGATCATCAGACAGACTATCCGTTTATTCTCCTCGAAGAAGTCATCGGTCACTTCATCGGAAAGCTCTTCAAAGGGTATGAAGTAGAATCGATAACGGAATTCAGAATAACGAGAAATGCTGATATGACCATTCACGAAGAAGGTGCTCGTGATCTACTGAAAGAAATTGAGAAAGAATTAAAAAAGAGGAAATGGGGAGCTGCCGTCCGTCTGGAAGTCCGGGAAGGCAAATATGATGAGAATGTTATCCATTTTCTCCGTAAGGTATTGGAAGTAGAAAAAGCCGATATTTATGTGAATGACGGACCTTTGGATCTTACTTTTTTGTTCGCGTTCCATGGTGCATTGGAGAAAGAAAAGGAGCATTTATACTATGAAACATTGATTCCCCAGCCCCCGAAGGATCTGGAAGGAAGAGAAGATATCTTTCAAGCGATCGAAGAGAAGGATATCTTCCTCCATCATCCGTACGAATCATTCGCGCCGGTCGTCGACTTCGTTTCCGACGCAGCGGATGACCCATACGTCCTTGCGATCAAGCAGACGCTCTACCGGGTGAGCGGCGACTCTCCCATTATCGATGCTTTGAAACGAGCAGCAGAAAACGGCAAGCAAGTGACGGTGTTAGTGGAGCTGAAGGCCCGGTTTGACGAAGAAAACAACGTCCAATGGGCAAAAGAATTGGAAAAGGCAGGCTGTCATGTCATTTACGGGATGACATACCTCAAGACCCACAGCAAAATTACTCTCATCGTCCGGAAGAAAGAAAAAAAGATTGAGCGGTACGTGCATTTAGGCACAGGGAACTATAATGACCAGACGGCATCGTTATACACCGATATGGGCATCTTCACCGCTGACGATCCATTCGGAACGGATGCGACCGATTTCTTCAATTATTTGAGCGGCTACACAGAAAAACCGCAATTTCATTATCTTTCCATGGCTCCGTTCGATATCCGTAATGATTTTATCCGCTGCATAGAACAGGAAATCCGTTTTCATGAAGAATATGGGAACGGCCGGATCATTGCAAAGATGAATTCACTGACGGATAAGTATTTGATTATGAAGCTCTATGAAGCTTCCCGAGCGGGCGTTCACATCGATCTGATCGTCCGCGGCATCTGCTGTCTGCGTCCAGGTATCCAAGGGGTGAGTCAGAACATCCGTGTCATCAGTATTGTCGGACGGCTTCTTGAGCACAGCCGGATCTATTATTTCCACCACCACGGACAGGATAAACTCTTTCTGTCTTCTGCAGATATGATGACAAGGAACATGGTCAAACGGGTGGAACTCCTGTTTCCTGTGGTTGAACCTGCGATTAAGCTCAGGCTGAATAAGATTCTGTCTATCATGCTTAGCGATAATGTGAAGGCGAGGGAGCAGAGGAACGACGGCAGTTATGTATATGTGAAGCGGGACCACGGGCAGGAGGAGATCGACAGCCAGCGGCTTCTGTATGACATGGCTTACCGCGTGCTGGAAGATGAAGAATGATCGTCCAACAGATTATTTGGAAAAAAGTGAAAAAGGCGTACCCATGCGGTCGCCTTTCTTGTTATAATGGTCTTGTTGATATTTTGAAAAAAAACAGTGAAATTTGTTGAATAAGTAAGCGTTTCAATTCTATAATAGTACTTGGACTTGGAAACGTTTTCGAGGAAACGATAGCCAACAATTACTTGGGGGTATTTTACGTGTCTAAACAAGGCTCCAATCAAAGCTTTTGGGAAATTTTCCATGGCCCCAACATGGGGTATATTGAAGAACAATTCGAACAATATGAGAACGATCCTAGTGCTGTCGATCCTTCCTTGCGGGAGATCTTCGAAGAGCACGGGGCACCGGACTGGATGGAAAGCGCACCGGCGTCTGCAGTAGAGACGAACGGAAAGGCGGCGCCTTCAGGGCTGGACGTTGCAAAGATCTCCTCAGCGTTGAAACTTGTTGAGGCTATTCGTCGTCATGGTCATCTTCACGCTAACATATATGCCGTGGGAAGCGATGAACGACCATCAACAAATTTACTTGAACTAGAAACATATGGCCTGAAAGAGCAGGATCTCAAGGAGATGCCTGCAGAATGGGTATGGCCTGATTCGCCTATCAAGCTGGATAACGCCCTTCAGGTCGTCCGTACCTTGAAAGAAAGGTATGCAGGTACTATTTCGTTTGAATTCGGCCATGTGAACAATGAAGACGAAAGAAAATGGCTTCTTGATAAAGTGGATACCGGTTCCTATCAGGCATCTTTGAGTAAGGAAGAGAAGAAACAGCTGCTTCACCGGCTTGCAGAGGTGGAGGGTTTTGAAAACTTCCTTGCGAAAACCTTTGTGGCGCAGAAGCGATTCTCCATTGAAGGTTTGGACGTTATGGTTCCGATGCTTGACCATATTATCCAGTCTGCCTCCCTTGATCGTATTAAAAATATCATGATGGGTATGGCCCACCGTGGACGTTTGAACGTCCTTGCGCACATTCTCGGTAAGCCGTACGACAAGATCTTTTCCGAGTTTCATCACTCTCCGGATAAAGAATTGATGCCTTCGGAAGGTTCCATGGGAATCAACTACGGCTGGACAGGAGATGTGAAGTACCACTTTGGTGCGAGAAGAGAAATCGAGAACGGGGAACAATCGGCGACACGTGTAACGTTGAGCCACAACCCTTCCCACTTGGAATATGTTAATCCGGTGGTAGAAGGATTCACAAGAGCAGCTCAGGATGATCGCTCGGAACCTGGCTATCCGGAGATGGACCAGGATGAAGCTGTCGGTCTGCTTATTCATGGAGACGCTGCCTTCATTGGAGAAGGTGTTGTCGCTGAAACATTGAACATGAGTGACCTTCCGGGTTATCGTACCGGAGGAACCGTTCACATTATTGCAAACAACTTGATCGGGTTTACGACGAACAGAAAAGACGGTCGCTCTACAAGGTATGCCAGTGACTTGGCGAAAGGTTTTGAGATACCTGTCGTCCATGTCAATGCGGATGATCCGATCGCCTGCTTGTCTGCGATGACGTTCGCCTATGAATACCGCAAGAAGTTTCATAAAGACTTCCTGATTGACCTGGTCGGCTATCGTCGCTTTGGACATAACGAAATGGACGAGCCGAGATCAACACAGCCGAAGCTCTATAAAGAGATTGACGATCATGCAACGGTCGCGGAAATCTTTGAAAAGCAGCTTCAGGGTGAGGCAATCGTGGAAGAAGGAACGCTTGCCGGGATGAAGGAAGAATTTGAACAGAAACTCCGTGATATTTACAACAATATGGGAGAACACGAAACAACTTCGCCGGATGTTAAAGATCGTCCAAGCGGGGTGGAGCGTGATCTTGATGAGATCCAAACGGCTATCGGCCGCGATCGCCTTACAAGCCTTAATGAGGGATTGTTGAAACGCCCGGAAGGCTTCAACGGGTTCAAAAAACTTGAAAAGATTTTGCAGCGCCGTGCCAAAATGCTGGATGATGGTCAGAAAGTGGACTGGGCTACAGCGGAAGCGCTTGCTTTTGCTTCGATTCTCGAAGACGGCACGCCGATCCGTATTACCGGACAGGATACCGAGCGGGGGACATTTGCCCACCGTCATCTCGTCCTGCACGACGTGGAAACAGGAGAGACCTATTGCCCGCTGCACGGACTGGAACAGGCAAAAGCCTCCTTTGATATTCATAACAGTCCGCTGTCGGAAGCCGGAGTGATCGGTTTTGAGTACGGCTACAGTGTACAGGCTCCGGAAGCGCTCGTCCTTTGGGAGGCGCAGTTCGGTGATTTCGCCAACGCCGGACAGGTCATCTTTGACCAGTTCATTTCCGCCGGCCGTGCCAAATGGGGCGAGAAGTCCAGTATGGTCTTTCTTCTGCCGCACGGATATGAAGGACAGGGGCCGGAACACTCAAGCGCACGTTTAGAGCGTTTCTTGCAGCTGGCTGCTGAGAACAACTGGACGGTCGCTAATGTTACCTCATCCGCTCAGTATTTCCACTTGCTGCGCAGGCAGGCGGCGATCAGCAATGAAGAAGAAGCGCGTCCGCTTGTCTTGATGACACCGAAGAGTCTGCTCCGTAACCAGCGTGTAGCCGTAGGGAGTCAGCAGTTCGTTGACGGTCATTTCCAATCAATTATGAAACAGCCGCTGCTTTCAGAGAACAAGGATAAGAAGAAAGTGAAAACGCTTCTCCTTGGAAGCGGAAAGATCATGGTTGATATTGAGGATAAAGTGGAGAACAGTGACGAGAGTTTTGAAACGATCGATGCTGTAAGAATTGAACAGATTTATCCATTCCCTGAAAAACACCTGGCAGAGATGCTGGAAACGTATCCGAATTTAGAAGAACTCGTATGGGTCCAAGAAGAACCGCAGAACATGGGTAGCTGGTATTTCGTAGAAGGAATCCTTTATAAGCTGTTGAAAGAGGGGCAGATCCACCGTTATGTTGGACGACCTCATCGCGCATCTCCTTCTGTCGGAGAACCGAACATCCATAAAACAGAGCAAAATCGCATTATTCACGAAGCGCTACAGATTTCTAAAGGAGGAAATACGAAATGAAGGAAATAAAAGTTCCTGAATTAGCTGAATCCATAACAGAAGGTACGATCGCAGAGTGGTTAGTGAAAAAAGGGGATCAGGTGGAAAAAGGCGACCCGATTCTTGAATTGGAAACGGATAAAGTAAACGTAGAAGTAAATGCGGACGCAAGCGGCATCATTGCCGAGCTGCTTGCCGGGGAAGGGGATGACGTCGAAGTCGGAGACGTCATCGCCAAAGTGGATGAGAACGGTGAAGCAGGTGGCGGCAGTTCGGAAGTAGAAGGTTCCGCCAAGGAAGAACCGGCACCATCTAACGAAAAACAGGAAAAAGAAGAGCCTGCACAGAAAACGGAAGAGAAGCAGCCGGAAGAAAGCAATGGATCCAAAGACGTCATTGCGACACCTGCTGCCCGCAAACGCGCCCGTGAGCTCGGAATCGACCTTAGCGAAGTATCCGCACGCGATCCACTTGGCCGCATCCGTCCGGAAGATGTCGACGCAGCAGCAAAAGGCAGCGGAAACAAGCAGGAACAGCCGAAAGCTTCCTCCTCTTCCAAAGAGAAAGAGAAACAGAACAGCTCAGATTCCAGTGATTTCGATAAGCCGGTGGAACGCATCAAGATGTCCCGACGCCGTCAGACAATTGCCAAGCGTCTCGTCGAAGCACAGCAGACATCCGCTATGCTTACAACGTTCAACGAGGTGGACATGACGAATGTCATGAAGCTTCGTAGTGAACGGAAGGAATCCTTCCAGAAGAAACATGATATTAAGCTTGGGTTCATGTCCTTCTTCACCAAAGCGGCTGTCGGTGCTTTGAAAGAGTTCCCGCTTATCAATGCAGAGATTCAAGGCAATGAAATCATTAAGAAGAAATTCTATGACATTGGAATGGCCGTATCTACAGAAGAAGGTTTGGTCGTACCGGTCGTCCGTGACGCCGATCGTCTTGATTTTGCAGGTATTGAGAAAGGTATTGCTGATTTGGCGACAAAAGCACGAAACAAAGAACTTGGTTTGGAAGACCTGCAGGGCGGGTCGTTCACGATCACTAATGGAGGTATCTTCGGTTCCATGCTTTCTACACCGATTCTGAATGCTCCACAGGTCGGGATCCTCGGTCTTCATAACATTGAGAAGCGTGCAAAAGTTATGCCTGATGATTCGATTCAGGTGCGTCCAATGATGTATATTGCCCTTTCCTATGATCATAGAATCGTAGATGGTAAAGATGCTGTTCAATTCCTGAAGCGTATCAAAGAAATGATTGAAGATCCGTTTGATCTTCTATTGGAAGGCTGAGTTATTCACGGAAATAAAGGCTGTGCATCTTCCCTGGGACAGGGGGGAGGCACAGCCTTTTTCTTTACCAGAAGAGAAGGCGGTTTAGTCTTTCCTGGTATCTGTGTTAATATAGAAGGAGAAAAATGATGAAACGTTTCTTCTGCTTGATTCGTATCATTATTACTACCGCATAGAAAAGAGATGCTTATGTTCCCAATAATGGAATGGCTGGACGGATCTTATGATTTGCTGTTCCTGTCTATATACGTAACCGCCCTTACCGGTATGGCGCTTCAATCGCTGTGGTCCCACTTCATTAATGACTCTTCATCGTGGATAGAGGATCGATCCATTGAATTAATGACAGCTGATACGGGGCAGATCGGTGAAAGTACGGGGGCAGTGTTCGTACAACCGTTAATCCATTGGCTCCGCCGTACGGTTTGGAGGCAGGAGGCTTCGGACGAAAGCGACTATTCCCTCATTATTCGTTAACAGATATACACGAATAATGAGGAGGAATTATAATTGAAACGTTTATTATCCATTTTCGGTTTATTGACATTGCTGCTTGCCGGGTGTTCGCCATCTGATCAACAAGGGGGAGGCTTCTTCCACACCTATTTCGTAGAGCCGTTCATTCAGGCGATTCAATTCCTTGCAGGATTGTTCCATGATAACTATGGACTGGCTATCATTATCATTACGCTCGGTGTCCGCTTCATTCTGATGCCGATCATGCTGAGAACTTACAAGAACAGTCAGCAGATGCGTGTGAAGATGAATACCGTCAAACCGGAGATGACCCTTGTTCAGGATAAGATGAAGAAGGCAAAGACACCAGAAGAAAAGCAAAAGGCTCAGGCGGAAATGATGGAACTGTATCGTAAACACGACATCAATCCGATGAACATGGGCTGTCTGCCGATTCTCATTCAAATGCCTATATTTATGGGTGTGTACTATGCTATTCGAAGCTCTGAAGAGATTGCAACCCATTCATTCCTCTGGTTCGATCTCGGTCAATCAGATATTGCGATGGCGTTAATAGCTGGATTGTTGTATTTCATTCAATACCGTGTTACCTTGATTGGAATACCGGAACAGCAGCAAAAGCAGATGAAAGTGATTGGTCTTCTGTCTCCGATCATGATTCTGATCATTTCCTTTAATGCCCCATCCGCGCTGCCTCTTTATTGGCAGTCGGAGGACTGTTCCTGATCATTCAGACATTAATTTCTAAAAAACTATATCCTGTTCAACAAAGCTGATGAAAAGCACAGTCCTATTAATAGGACTGTGCTTTTCTGTTTGTTCGAGGATAACGTTTCGGTGGGATAGGGCAGGTTTTTATATGAAATTATCCATTCCTCTCTTAATAAGTTTCATCCATTGACGTGGACCTGCATACGATAAAGTAATACTCGATTAGGAGGGAAAAAATATGGATGAAGAGAAAAGTTTCGTAATCGCCGAAGACGACTGGTCCCTCCATCGGAAAGGCTACGACGATCAACGGCGACATCAGGAAAAAGTAAAAGACGCCATGAACAAGCAGCTTCCTGATCTTATTACAGAAGAGAATATTGTGATGTCGAATGGAAAACGAGTCGTAAAGATTCCTATACGTTCCCTTGATGAATATAAGATTCGATACAACTACGAGAAGAATAAGCATGCAGGACAAGGAGACGGGGACAGCCAGGTCGGAGATGTAGTGGCCCAGGCTCCTCAGTCAAAAGGAAAGCCTGGAGACGGAGATGGAGCAGGTGATCAGGCAGGAGAAGACTACTATGAAGCGGAAATTTCCCTTGCAGAGTTGGAGGAGGCCTTGTTCAAGGAGCTGACGCTTCCCAACCTTGATGAAAAAGAAAAAGACAATATTATTCAGACCGATATTGAGTTCAGCGATATTCGGAAGACCGGATTGACTGGAAACATTGACAAGAAGCGTACAATGTTGGAGGCGTATAAGCGGAATGCATTGAGTGGGGATGCGGCTTTTGCGCCGATTTATCCGGAAGATATCCGTTTTAAAACGTGGAATGAAAAAACAAAGCCGGAATCAAAAGCTGTCGTTCTTGCCATGATGGATACGAGCGGCTCGATGGGACAGTGGGAAAAATATATGGCGCGCAGCTTCTTCTTCTGGATGAATCGTTTTCTAGGGAAGAATTATGAGACAGTCGAAGTAGAGTTTGTTGCGCACCATACACAGGCGAAAGTAGTCAGTGAGGAAGATTTCTTCTCGAAAGGCGAAAGTGGTGGAACGATTTGTTCTTCGGCCTACCGCAAAGCGTTGGAATTGATAGAGACGAAATATTCACCGGACCGCTATAATATCTATCCGTTCCACTTCTCGGACGGCGATAATTTAACATCAGACAACAAACGCTGCCTCGGGTTAATCGATCAGTTGATTGAAGTTTCCCAGATGTTCGGTTATGGAGAAGTAAATCAGTATAACCGCTCTTCGAGTCTCATGCAGGCGTACAAAACGATTGATCATCCGAAGTTCAGGCACTATATTCTTCGGAGGAAAGCGGATGTGTTCCATGCCATGAAGCACTTTTTTAATGAGCAGGGAGAAGTCGTTAAATGAATCTTTTCAACCGGATGGCTCCCAAGGCCGTCCGGTTTCGTTTGTCTACACGAAAAGCTGAGCTTAGGGCAGCTCAGCTTTTTTCGTAGCAGCTATGATATTTTGGGCGTTTCACTATGATATGAAGAATACAGTTTCTATTATAGGTAATCCAGAACAGTTTGTAAACCTCTCTTCTAGAAAATATGTAATTTTTACTAGAAACTTACAACAACCCGAAAGGAATTGTACAGTCGACCTTCTTCCTATACAATAAGGAAAGATGAAGGGGGAATGTACGGTGAATAAGCGGATTGGGTTCATTGGTTGCGGACAAATGGGGCGTGCGATGATTCAGGGCATGATTGATGCGGGTCTCGTCCAGGCGGAGGAGATAGCCGCAACGGCCCTGTCGGATGAAACGATTGACTTCGTAACCGATGAGTACGGGATTCAGATCAATCATGACAATAAACAACTGGCCAGAGAATGTGACCTGCTGTTTCTTGCTATCAAGCCATATGTGTATGAAGATGTGATAAAAGAAATAAAAGACGATGTACCGGCGGATACAGTGGTCGTTACCATTGCCGCCGGTATCACTCTGCAGGCGATGAGGGATGCGTTCGGCCGTGATGTCAAAGTGATACGCTCGATGCCTAATACGCCTTCCTTGGTAGGTGCCGGGATGAGTGCCTTATGTCCGAATGAACTCGTTTCAAAAGAAGAGTTGGCGGACGTAATGGAAGTGTTTGAGAGCTTTGGAGAAGCCGAAATCGTTCCCGAGAAACTGATGGACGCTGTCCCGTCCGTAAGCGGGTCGGCACCGGCCTTTATTTATATGCTTATTGAAGCCATGGCTGATGCAGCTGTCGCTCAAGGATTTCCAAGGGATAAAGCGTATAAGATGGTTACCCAGACGGTGGAAGGCTCCGCCCGGATGGTACGGGAAACTGGTAAACATCCTGGTGAACTGAAGGATGCTGTCTGTACCCCCGGGGGGACGACCATAGCCGGAGTAACGAAATTAGAAGAAGCGGGTCTTCGAAATGCGATCATCCAAGGGATGTACGCATGTACAGAGAAGTCTAAAGAATTATCTAAAGGAAAGTAAAGGGGAAAAAACCGGACGAAATGTCCGGTTTTTTTAAACCGTTTGAGGAGGTGGAGAGATGGAGCAGCAACTGCGGCGGGTCATATCTGAAAAAGCTTTGTTTATCTGGAGAATTCATGGAGGAATTCAGGCTTTTCTTCTTTTCCTGATCTGCATTGCACTTTCGACTGCTGTTTATCTTTGGCAATGGCCGGTCTGGCTCGTCTTCACGGGTGCAGGAACATTGCTCCTGCACGTAGTGCTTATGATCTGGCTGATTCCTGTTTGGCGTTGGCGGCGCTGGAAATACCATGTCAGCGAAAAGGATATTGATATCCAACATGGTATTTTTATTGTGACTCGAACGCTTATACCTATGGTACGTGTGCAGCATGTCGATACAGAACAGGGGCCGTTATTGAGGAAGTTCGGGGTTTCCACCATTCGGATTTCGACAGCCGCCACCGTTCATAAAATTCCGGCGCTTGATCAAAAGGAAGCGGAAAGGCTGAGGTTGTCCATTTCTGCGCTGGCAAGGGTGGCGGAAGATGATGTTTAAAAAGAGACGCCTTCATCCTTTATCCGCTCTCCTTCATGTCGGGGGCCTGTTGAAAAATGCGTTTTTTCCTTTAATCGTTATTCTTTTCTTGAATGGCGGAAATATTGTTAAGGGTAATATGGGATGGATGCCTCTGCTTATCGGGGGCGGCATTTTTGGGCTCGTGTTTGTTTCCGGACTTATAAGGTGGTGGCGCTTCACGTATCGAGTGGAAGAAGGGGAGCTTAGAATCGAATACGGGTTAATTTTCCGGAAGAAACGGTACATACCTTTGGAGCGGATTCAAAGTCTCGATCATTCCGAGGGAATCGTTCATCGACCTTTCGGCTTAGTAAAGCTGTCCATAGAGACAGCGGCTTCCAGCGTTGGGAATGCGGAAGCGGAATTAACTGCCATTCGATTGTCCGAAGCGCTTGAACTGGAAGCGTTATTGGTACAAGCGCATAAGGAAGAATCGGAGTCGCTTCTAATCCAAGGTCACGAGGAGAAGAGGAACTATCTGTTCCGAATGGACACGAAGGACATTATGCTGATGGCTGTAACCTCCGGGGGAGCGGGTGTGGTACTTTCCGGCGTTGCCGTATTTTTGTCCCAAGCGACAGACATACTTCCTATGGGCTGGATGTATGATCAGCTCATCCAGTGGATCCGCTTCGGATTCTTTCTTGCAGCCCTTCTTGTTTTCGGTGTCTTCGTGTTTGCATATGGCTTTTCCATTCTCCTTGCATTCATCCGTTATGCCGGCTTTTCCGTTTCTTTGGAGGGGGAGGATGTCATCATAACGAGAGGGCTTCTCGAGAAGAAACAGATTACTGTTCCAATCAATCGAATACAGGGAATCCGGGTGGACGAGAATATGCTCAGACAGCCCATCGGCTATGTCAGTGTGACACTGATTAGTGCAGGCGGGACCGTTGATAAAGGATCAGAACATAAGTGGAATCTGTTTCCTTTGATTAAGAAGAAAGACCTGCCCGCGGTATTGAAAAGTGTGCTGCCGGAGTATCAATGGAACGATGTGTACAATAAAGCGCCGAAACGGGGGAGAAGAAGGTACCTGATTACTTATACCTTATTCCCGCTAATCGGCTCCGCTGCTGTGAGTATTTTCTTCTTTCCATACGGTCTGTTATCTATGATTTCCTTTCTTCTGTTTCTCGTACTGGGCGACCTGGCTTTCCGTGATGCCGGGTGGCGGATCGATAATCAGCAGCTGACTCTGCGCAGCCGGTCATGGAGCAGGCATACGTTTCTGATGAAGAAACACCGGATACAGTCTGCCCGTATAACACAAACCGTTTTTCAAAAGAATGCAGATCTCGGCAGTGTAAGGTGTACACTCCCTTCTGGACAAGGGCCGGCAGTAGCGCGTTGCTTCCATTTGGATAAGGACACGGCAGAAGAGATCCTGACATGGTACAAACCTGGATATCATAACGAAAACCGGTAGAAGGAGGAAGGCTCTGCCGGTTTTTTTACTGCTTGTAAGCTAAACACGAACATTAACAATTTTAATATTGATTTTTGTTCGTGAAAAGTATATGATAGGGAACGTTGTCATCATAAAAGAAAGTCAGGTGTTCATGACTATGAAACGTTTTTTTAAATTAGATCAAAACCAGACCAACGTCAAAACGGAAATTCTTGCGGGAATTACGACGTTCTTGACGATGGCCTATATTATAGTAGTCAACCCCGTCATCCTGTCGGGTGCGGATGTGCCGTTCCAGCAAGTGTTCATGGCTACGATTCTTGCCGCTGTGATCGGAACGCTGATCATGTCCTTTGCTGCCAATTATCCAATCGCCATAGCTCCCGGAATGGGATTGAACGCATACTTCGTGACGGAAGTGGTGCAGCAGGATGTCAGCTACTCCGTTATGTTCGGTGCGGTATTCGTTTCCGGTATTCTTTTCGTTATCTTGAGTATGACGAGTCTGCGCAAGACGTTGATTAAGGCTATTCCTCCTTCTTTGAAGTATGGAATTACATCAGGAATCGGCTTATTTATCGCGTTTCTCGGGCTGCGCATGAGTGGGATCATCGAGCCGAGCGAATCCACGTTAGTGACTCTTGGTGACCTGACGGCGCCGGGACAGCTGCTTACCGTCTTCGGACTGATTGTCACGTTGATCCTCATCGCACGAAATGTGACAGGAGGTCTGTTCATCGGAATGTTCCTGACAGGTCTTGTCGGCTTTTTCACTGGTCAGCTTGAAATCAACGGATTTGTGGATACGCCGCCTGCTCCGGTTTTTTGGGATATGGATATTGCGGCCGTATTCAGCAACGGTTTATACACCGTCGTATTCGCTTTTCTGCTCGTTACAATCTTCGATACGACAGGTACGATGGTCGGAGTGGCCGAGCAGGCAGGGTTCATTAAACCGGACGGAAGCCTGCCGCGTGCCCGTGCCGCATTGATGGCAGATGCTTCTGCCACTACGGTGGGTGCCATGTTCGGGACGAGTCCGTCTTCTGCTTATGTAGAGTCTTCTTCTGGAGTCGCAGCAGGTGGTCGTACAGGGCTGACGACGCTTGTCGTGGCTGCTCTGTTCCTATTGTCGATGTTCTTCTCTCCAATCGTCGGAGCTGTATCAGGGCTTCCGGCAATTACGGCGCCGGTCTTGATCATCGTCGGGTGCTTCATGATGGAAGGACTTGCCAAGGTCAATTGGGGTTCATTCGATGATGCTTTCCCGGCTTTCATCATTATATTGTCCATGCCTCTTACATCCAGCATTGCGACAGGAATTTCCTTCGGTTTCATCACGTATCCGATCCTGAAGCTTGTAGTCGGAAAAGGAAAAGAAGTACACTGGATTCTTTATATGTTCGCCATTATTTTCATCCTTCAACTGGCCTTCTTCCCGGGTCATTGATTCTAAAGCAACCACTTCTGTGGTTGCTTTTTTTTATACCTGCTATTTTCCCGTAGGACAGTATAGTTTTACCATGGCGGTGGCAATCTAAGTGTAGGTGATGCATATGGGATTTTTAAAACGATTATTTTTCGGAGATCATACGAAAATTGCAGATAGGAAAATTGCTGATCAAGCCGAGGAGCCGGTCCAGCTCAGTACAATGAAGCTCGCTGAAAATGTGGAGTACATTTTGAATGCCTTCCACGAAACGAATGACCTGAAAATACGGGTGATGCATAAGGGAAATGCGGCTTTAATGTACTTCGAATCCATGAGTGAGCAGGAAAAGATTCATGAGAAGATCTTTGAGCCGGTTCAACTTGGTAATGTCGACAGCATAGGGGAAATTCCGGATTGTAAACATACCAATAACCTTGAAGAAGCGATCGTTACGCTGCTTCGGGGGCATGCCATTTATTTGGAAGATGGCAGCCGCCGCATTTCGATGTTTAACGTAACCTCATCCTTCAATAGAAGTCCGGAAGAGCCGGCCAATGAGAAAGTAGTACGCGGATCGCACGATGGCTTCGTCGAGAACATGATGATCAATATCAACCTTGTCAGGAAGAGGATCGAGCATAGGGATTTAACGGTTAAATACTACAAGCTCGGAAAGAAAACCAACACCAATGTCGGTCTTTTATATATGGATGGAATTACAGATCCAACTCTTGTTGAAGAGATTGAGAAACGGATGAAGACGATCCACACAGATATGGTGCACAGTCCGGGATATGTAGAGGAATTCATTGAAGACCAGACCGTTTCTCCATTCCCGCAAATGCTTAATACCGAACGTCCTGATCGGGTAGTGGCCAATTTGATGGAAGGGAGGGTCGTCATCATGGCTGAGGGAAGTCCTACGGCCTTGATTGCACCTTCTACCTTCTTCATGTTTTATCAATCGCCGGATGACTACAACATGCGCTGGTTTACGGGCACCTTTATTCGCTTGATCCGTTTATTCAGTTTTGTCATAGCTGTGACGCTGCCTGCTTTTTATATCGCTGTCGTCAGTTTTCATTTTGAAGTGATTCCGGATGAGCTCATCATCCCCGTCAAGTCATCGATCAATGAAATAGCCTATCCGCCGATTATGGAAGCATTGGTGATGGTCATCATCATCGAGCTGATAAGGGAAGCGGGGATCAGGCTGCCGCAGCCGATCGGACAGACGATCGGCATCGTCGGCGGTCTCGTCATTGGAGACGCGGTCGTCCGGGCCGGCCTTGTTTCCAATCTGATGGTCATCGTCGTTGCGTTGACGGCCATCGCATCCTTCGTCGTCCCGTCAAATGAACTCAGTACGACGCTGCGCCTGTTGACGTTCCCGTTGATCCTGCTTGCAGGAACACTCGGATTTATCGGCATCGTCTTCGGAATGCTGTTCATCCTCGTCCATCTGACGAGACTTCACTCCTTCGGCGTACCTTATTTTGCGCCGCTGGCTCCTTTAAGTATCGTAGACCTCAAAGATACGTTCGTACGCGTACCTTTGCCGATGATGAAACGAAGACCGAAAGACGCTCACTCGATTGATCCTGTCGCCTTTAAATCGTCTAGGGAGTGGAAGCAAATTGAGCACGAAAAAGAAGAACAAGCAAGAGCAAACGATACCTCAGAGTCAGGCGAATCCTAAGCCGGAGCAGAAACTGTCTCAGCGGCAGTTCTTTTTCATGATCATTCAAACCCAAATCGGGGTCGGGGTGCTGTCTATTCCCCATGAGCTTCATAATGCATCCAAACAGGACGGATGGATTTCCTTGATTATTGCCGCGATTCTTATACAAATCGTGGTATTTGTCATCTGGCTGACAGCAAGAAACCATCCGGAGGACAACTTGTTTCAAATTAACGAACTTATCTTCTCCAAATGGATCGGTAAAGGGCTCAGCTTTCTCTATGTACTCTATTTCCTTGCTGTCGGCACGTTGATCATTCTCTTGTACGGGCGGATGATCAGTGTTTGGGTCCTGCCCAACACCCCGTTATGGGTGCTGTCGTTGTTAATGATTCTTATTTGCGGCTATTTGGTCGCGGGCGGCCTTCTTGTGGTAGCCAGACTTTATACGATGCTGTCTTTCCTGCTTATCATTTTGATTGCGCTTGTTATTTATTCCATGAAAGAAATGAACCTCATGTATATTCTCCCCGTTTTTGAGGAAGGTGTCGGAAGGGTTCTCAAAGGGGTGGATAAAGCCGTCCTTTCCTTTTTTGGATTTATCGTTTCCCTTGTTATATTTCCGAAGGTGGAAGGAACACCGAAGCAGCGACTGAAGACGATGGTGAAGGCGCACTGGTTTGTCACCGGGTTTTACCTGTTTACCGTTTTCGCAAGCTTTACTTTCTTCAGCTCAATGGAATTGACGACCATTCCGGAACCGCTCTTATACATGTTGAAATCTTTTGAACTGCCAATCATAGCAAGGATCGATCTGTTCTTCATATCGATTTGGATTATCAGCGTAGCTACGTCCTTTGCCACCTACATTTATATGGGCAGCCTTGGGCTGAAGCATACGTTCATGAAGAAAGGAAATGTCCGGCATATTGTATCGATCAGTATCGTCATTTTTGTCATTACTTTGTTTATGGGATTTGACATCACTAAAGTAGAAACCTTTAATAAGTGGGTGGTCTATGCCGGATATTTCTTTTCTCTTATGCTTCCATTTATTATGCTCCCATTCAGTTATCTTGCGAAAAAACGGAAGAAAGGAAAGGGCTGAACGTATGAAACGATGCATCATAGCACTCGCATGTCTGCTTCTGCTGACAGGCTGTTGGGATGAACGTCAGTTTAAGAATATGAAGCTGGTCCTTTCCATGGGATTGGATAAAGGGGAGGAGCAGGAAATCCGCCAGACCGTTTCCATTCCGACTGTGGAAAGAGGGTTGGATGGACCGGGGGCAGAAAAGGTGCAGATCATCTCCACCGATGCTCATACGCCCAGGGATGGAAGGGATAAAATTGACCAGATGATATCGGAATCGTTCGATCCCTCCAAGCTGCGCGTCATCGTGCTCGGAGAAGAGCTGGCGAAAGAGAATATGTATCCCGTTTTGGATGAACTTTACCGTAACCCGAACAGTAATTTGAATGCCGCTTTAGTCATTGCAGATGGTACAACTGCCGAAGGAATTCTGAATGTGAAGAATGAAAATGAAATGAGGATCAGCAACTATTTAAGCGGGATTATCGAAGCTGGAGTTGCCGCCACCCATACAACCGGGGAAAATCTACAGATGCTGAACGCTGAAATTCTGGAACCGGGCGTTGATTTCTCTGTGCCGACGATGGCGGTAGATGAAAACAGGCAGCTGTTGATCATTACCGGGATGGGACTCTTTCACGGAAAACATTACACTGGAAAGAAAATCGACTCTTCTTTGACGGTCCTTTACATGCTTCTCGAAGGGAAAATGGGAAATGTGGCAAGGCTTACGGAAAAGATATCCGACGGGGAAGATGATGATCTGCTTAATTATGTCACCGTTCACGTCTTGAAGAATGACCGGAAGATGAAAATAGACGTAGTAGACGGGGAAGTGAAGGTGAAAATCAATCTGAACTTATCGGTGAAGATTGTGGAATACCCTTCCGATCATCTTTACGTCAAAGGCAAAATCGGAATGGTTGAGAAGGAGCTTGAAAAAGTGTTGACAGAGAAATCGAAAGACATTATTTCCACCATTCAAGAGGCTAACAGCGACGTCCTGGGTATTGGAAGGCGTGTAAGAGCTTATCATAATAAAGATTGGAAGAAACTGAACTGGGAAGAAGAGTACCCGAAGATAACAATAGAACCCCATATCAACGTGAAGGTTGTCCAACACGGGATCATCAATTAGAAATGTGCAAAAAGTGAAACCTTTAAGCAAGCTCGCTCGTCTGTATAGGGAATCATAGAGGAAGTAATGGACCGGGAGGGGCTCTCATCCAGTGCCAAATGACGGACCCCTGCCATTCATTCATACATCACTATACCTCCCCTAAGGTATAGCCCCCGTCGACTGACCATCGGCGGGGGTATTTTATTTGTAGAAAATGGGAGGACTTTATTCCTTTATTATACAAATGCAAGTATGACATCTGCGAATTTAGACATATTAAGATGTGACTAGACACTTGTCAGCGTTTCCATATTTTTTTCTTGCGAATAAACCTTGCATGACGTCTGACAACCTGATAAAATCCATAATAGAATTACTTTGTGTAAGCATTTTCATAAGGGTCAAAACAACAACATCAGGGGAGGATTTATTGTGGATATTCTTTTAGGTATTCTTGCTGTTGCGGTCATTCTCGGGATCGCTTTTTAATGTCCAATGATCGTAAGAACATTAATTATAAGGGCATCGTGATTATGATCGCCGTTCAGTTGATCATCACGTGGTTTATGTTTAATACGGAAATCGGGAGGATCATCATTGACGGGATCTCTACCGGCTTCAACAAGCTGATCGGTTACGGATCCGAAGGGGTCGCTTTCGTCCTCGGCGGTTTTGAAATCGGAGAGGGCGGCGTGTTCTTCTTCAATGTCCTGTTGATCATCATATTCTTCGCTACTATTTTGTCTGTGTTAACATATTTGAAGATTTTGCCATTCATCATTAAGTATCTCGGTTGGGGTCTTTCCAAAATTACAGGTCTTCCGAAAGTAGAATCATTTAACGCTGTCAACAGTATCTTCTTCGGCCAATCGGAAGCGTTGATTGCCATCAAGTCTCAGTTCCATAATTTGAATGATAACCGTCTGTACATTGTCAGTGCATCAGCGATGGGATCTGTTTCCGCATCCATCGTCGGAGCATATCTCGGGATGCTTCCTCCACAATATATCCTTGTGGCACTGCCGCTTAACATGTTCAGTGCATTGATCGTCTCCTCGATGATTGCACCGGTCAAGGTTCCTAAAGAAGAGGACAAGGTAGACGTGAAAGACGTATCAAATGCCAAGAGCTTCTTCGAAGCGATGGGTAACGGTGCCCTTGATGGTGGTAAGATTGCCTTGATTGTTGCAGCTATGCTGATCGCCTTCATCGCCTCCCTGGAGCTTGTGAACGCGGTATTTGGAGCTGTCTTCAATGGATTTACCCTTCAGGAACTGCTTGGATACATCATTTCGCCGCTGGGTATCCTTATGGGTATCCCGATGAGTGAAGTAGTCGATGCAGGAGCGATCATGGGGACGAAAATCGTGACGAACGAATTTGTCGCTATGCTTCAATTCCAAGGTATGCTTGACGCTGTGTCTGAGAAGACGATTGGTATCGTCACTGTGTTCTTGACAAGCTTTGCCAACTTCTCCTCTATCGGTATCATTGCAGGTACGGTACAGGGAATTGATGCAGAGAAGGGTGCGCGCGTTTCCGGTTTCGGTATGAAACTGTTGATCGGTGCCACACTTGCTTCTATGTTGTCTGCGACGATTGCCGGATTGTTCATTTAATAGAAAAAAGCCGACTGAGGATCATATCCTGAGCCGGCTTTTTTTGTCTTTCTTATGTAGAAAGAGCGGTTTTTCTTTCTCTGCGCTGTATATGCAGCATGCGCAGAAGCAGGGTAACAGCACCGGCTGTCAACCCAAGGGTCAGGCTGATCCAATATCCGTAGGGACCGAAGCTTGTGTAGTTCGCCAGTAGATAACCGCTCGGGAGACCAATGCCCCAGTAAGAGATGAATGCCATGATGAGCGTTATGTTCACGTCTTTGTACCCGCGCAGAATACCTTGAAGAGGTGCCCCGAAACCATCGGATAACTGAAAGAAAATAGCAAAGAAGATGAAATTCTTCGTCAGTTCGATCACTTTCTCATCAGAGCTGTACAGACGAGCCACCGTATCATCAAAAGTGAACAAGATGACACCAGCGACGATACTCATCATAACGGCAAACGTAATCCCCAGATAGGAATACGCGCGTGCTGCCTGGTGCCGCCCTCCTCCTATTTCAAATCCCACCGCAATCGTCAAGGTAAAGGCGATGCTCAATGGAATCATATAAAGGAAGGAAGCAAAGTTGATCGCTGCTTGGTGCGCCGCAATTGTGTTCGTATCATAGGCCGTCATAAACAGGGTGACAGCTGCGAAAATGCTCGTTTCAAAAAAGATGGAAAAACCGATGGGAATGCCGATTTTCAGTTGAGCAGCCCATTCTTTCATAACCGGGAGGACAGGATTTCTGAATATCCCGTACTTTTTTATAGACGGAAGCTTATGTATAAGCATAACGATTACACCGAGAGAAACCCAGTAGGTTATGGCACTTGCTACTCCTGCCCCGACACCTCCGAGCTTCGGAGCACCGAACTTACCGAAAATGAAGAGGTAATTGAAGAAAACATTTGTCGGAAGCGTCAACAGAATGACCAGCATGGATATCTTCGTGATTCCGAGCGCGTCTACAAAGGAACGCAATAAGTTAAAAATGAATAAAGGAATGATGCCGGCACTGAGAGCAATCAAATAATATTTAGCGACACGATTCACTTCTGGCTCGATATCCATGAGAGAAAGAACAGGATCGAGCAGGAAGAATCCGACACAGGCAACCGTGACGGCAAGGGCGATGGCAAGGTAAATCCCCTGCTTGACAGAATGGGTGATTTCCCCTGATTTTCCAGCGCCTTTCAACTGGGCAACGATGGGGGACACAGCCATCAGAATTCCGTTCAAACCAGTGAAGACAGGCACCCATATGCTTGACCCGATCGCAACTCCGGCCAGTTGGTCAGGACCTGCTTTCCCTGCCATGATCGTGT
The DNA here is from genome assembly GCF_000328325.1 of Halobacillus sp. BAB-2008. Classification (NCBI taxonomy): domain Bacteria; kingdom Bacillati; phylum Bacillota; class Bacilli; order Caryophanales; family Bacillaceae; genus Halobacillus; species Halobacillus sp. BAB-2008. The sequence goes on from NZ_ANPF01000021.1 coordinate 38,238, forward strand.
CGAAGAAGTTCATGGCATACAAACCGATTTGAGTGATCAGGATGGGTACCAGAATCGTGAAGAACAATTTCATTTTTTCTTTTAAAGTCTTTGTTTCATACATAGGACCCCTTCTTTTCTGTTACAATTCTTTTAGAGGAAACATGAGGATTATAGCATATCGGGGCTGAACAGCCTACCTTTTGAGTACCTCAGAAAGGACGTTGAACGAAATATGAACCGTAATAAAAGGATTTTATTTACCGGTGGTGGAACAGCAGGGCACGTGATTGTGAACCTGGCCCTCATTCCGGAATTCCAAAAACAAGGATATGATGTAGACTATATTGGATCTTATGAAGGAATTGAGCGTCAGCTGATCGAGCCGTTGGAGGGCGTAACGTATCATGGAATATCCACCGGTAAACTGCGCAGGTATATGTCGAAGGAAAATTTTAAGGATCCGTTTAAAGTATTGAAAGGATTGATGCAGTCCCTCCGGATTCTTTCGAAGCGGAAGCCGGATGTCATCTTTTCCAAAGGTGGATTCGTTTCTGTTCCCGTTGTCATGGCGGGAAAAATTAAAAATGTCCCGACGGTTATTCACGAATCGGACTATACTCCAGGACTTGCCAACAAGCTGTCGTTCCCGTTTGCGAAGAAAATCCTTGCGACTTTTCCGGAAACGATGCAGCATCTGCCGGAAGGGAAAAGCGAGTTCATTGGAGCCGTCGTGCGCGAAGAATTGTTCACCGGTGACCGTTTGAAGGGGTTATCGATGTGTGGATTCCATAAACAGAAGCCGGTCGTTATGGTCATGGGAGGCAGTATGGGATCGAAGCGGATCAATGATGCCATCCGTGAAAACTTAGACGACTTGCTGAAGGACGTACAAATTATCCATATCTGCGGAAAAGGAAACGAAGATTCCACTATCCATAGACAGGGATATGCCCAGTTCGAGTATGTGCAAGATGAATTGAAGCACCTATTCGCCGCTTCGGATTATGTCGTTTCCCGCGCAGGTTCCAATGCCATCTTCGAGTTTCTGGCTTTAAAGAAACCGATGCTCCTCATTCCGTTATCCAGAGCAGCGAGCAGAGGGGACCAAATTTTAAATGCCGACTCCTTCGTAAAACAGGGCTATGCGTTAAAACTGGAAGAGGAAGAATTGACGAGCGAGCGTTTTCTTGCAGAACTGCAGAAATTGATGAAGGAAGAACGAGCGATCCTCTCAGCTATGGAGAGTTATCAAAGTGAGGAAGCAAAAGAAAAAGTGATGACAAGAATTAAGGAACAACAGAGAAGATAAATTATAGAGGGATACCTCTTATCCAGAACCAAACTATATCCATGAATCATAAGTTATCGTTTAATCATAACCGATAACCCTTTGCACCAAAAGGTGTGAAGGGTTATTTTTTAATTTTATGAATTGTTAAAAAATTGGTTTACCTGCAGGGAGATAGGGTATTTGTTTATTATTATAATGGGAATGAGTCATAAGTCTTAGGAGGAGTTGATCATATGAATGAGAAAAGTAGTTCGGCATTCACCCAATGGAGTATAGCGAAGAAGCTTATGCTGGTTGTCGTTGCAGCAACCGTATTCAGTCTGCTTATGGGGACGCCGATTTCGTATGTCCAGCGTTTTTTGCTGCAGTCAGAGCTTGCAGAAGCTCTCGGTCCAACGGCCGTCGCATTTATTCAAACCTATTTTACTATTCTCATCAACCTGTTTATTATGGTGGCTTTTGTGTATTACGGTATACGGAAGGTTATCTCGAAGCCGATGAAGGAACTGGAGGCCCATATGAAATCCATGAACGGGTCGACCATCGATTTATCAAAGGATATGGATATAAGGACGAAGGATGAGTTTGGCAGGCTGGCTGCAACCTTTAATCGATTAAACGCTACGCTTCGTAATGTCGTGCAGACGTTTAAAGAGTCCAGCGAATCGGTAGCAGCAACATCAGAAGAGAATGCAGCATCCGCAGATGAAGTAGAGGAACAGTCCAAGCGGGTGATGGTACAGGGGGAGATGCTGCAAAAACTAGCGGAAAAGGGGGAGGTGACAGTAAGAGAGGTATCGCGTAGTCTTTTGGAGCTTTCCTCCCTGATCCAAATTGCAAAACAACGGGCAGAGTTGGCAAGAGAATCGTCAGAAGCTACTGTGGAAGCTGCGGAGGAGGGGAAGAGCGCCGTACAAACTGTCCTTGAGACGATGCATGGGATCAAGAATCAAAATGCCAGAACGAAAGTAGAGATTGAGAACCTTCATCATTTCTCCAGCAAGATTAACCGAATGGTAGATACGATTTCAAACATTGCTGAACAGACGAATCTGCTTGCATTGAATGCGGCGATTGAAGCGGCAAGGGCTGGAGACTCCGGTAGAGGATTTGCTGTTGTTGCCGATGAAGTGAGGAAGCTTGCGGAAGAGTCCACGAAGGAAGCTGCAGAAATCGCTGATGTTGTTAAACAGGTGACCGATACGACCGCTGATGCATCGAAAGAAATGGAGCGAAGCGTAGCGCTCATTGAAGACGGAGTGAAATTTGCTGGACAAGCGGACGACTCCCTCCGGCAGATCGAAGAATCCTTCCAGCGGTCGGAAGCAGAGTTGAAAGAGATTAAAATAGTGACAGGAGAAAAAGTGGCAACGAGTGCCGATATTCTCTCCTTAATCAAAAGCCTTGGTCATTTTCTCGACGAAACTGCCATCTCCTCCAGGGAAATGGACCTTCGTACGAAGGAAATTAATACTTCCATAGCCAATATCGTCGGAACATCCGACCATATGAGCCGGATGGCAACAGAATTGACGGATGAATTGAGAGTTTTTGAAACGTCCAAACATACGGAAGCAACCGTTTCACCATTATTTGAAACAGAAAGGGGGCGTCGAAATGAACGGAACAATCAAGCCTCTTAATCGAGGAGCTGCCATCCGTTTCCCTGTTAAGGACGATATTCGAGATATCGTTGACTTTCGCAGTGCTATGCTGGATAGGATAGAAAAAGGAGAAACCTATCTTACGGTAGATATGTCAGATACGCTGGTGGTGGACAGTGCCGGCCTTGGTATTCTGGTAACGGGGTATAAACGTTTGCAGGAGAAGGGTGGGCACTTGATCATCAGAGGTGTCCGTAATTCTGTGAAGGAGACATTTGTTCAGGCACGATTGTCAGACATATTCACTTTCCAATGATTCACTCCTGTTGCTGAGTCTTCCGATATTTGTAAAATAACCGTAATCCCCCTTTTGAAATCCCGGGGATAAGGGAATAGATGAATGAACCAATCATTCAGGTCTAATTTACAATCATCGACTCAGCGGAGGAGAGGTTGAATTATGAAGACATCAATAGAAGCGAAAATAAGACATCCGAGAGAGTTGAAGTCCGTCCGTCGAAGGTATTATCCCTATCTAGCGAAGTTCTACGGACACGACCAACTTCTGGTGGATGCTTCCATCAGCGAAGCGGTTTGGAATGCGTGGACATACGGCCATGATAAAAAAAGCCATTATCCTATTTATTTAAACCTGCGCTTTTTGAATACGCGATTGATTGTTCGTATATCGGATCATGGAGGAGGATTTGATTGGAGATCTTATCACCTGGCCGGTGATGTAAAGCAGTGGTTTCCGACGCTTGATGATTTGGAACAGAGCGGACGAGGTATAATGTTAATGCTTAGAGTTATGGATGTTTTGCGGTATAATGATAGTGGCAATGAATGTTTGCTGATGAAAAATATCTATTTCAGGAGTAGATCTTTCGTGAAAACAAACATGTGTCGCTACTGCTATAAAGAAATCAGGGATAGGGATGAACTGGTAACGGCGTCAAACTGGTTTCGCATCCGCCCTTATCATTACCGCTGTTTTGAAAAAATGGAGCAGGATACAAAAACTATCGCAGGAACGTGGACACCAATCAATGGTCGAGTCGGGCTGATTACCGTTCTTTTAATGGCTGTTCTTTCTGGACTTATGTTGTTAACGGACTTACTTGGTGGGATTGGAGACCTGCTTGGTGTATTGGCATTGTACCCGATCCTGCTGCGTGTTTTATCCTATTTCGTCTTTGAGATGCCTCTGCCTAAACTGGCGGATGATAAACGAAAATAGCGTGAAGTATGAAGACCGCTGCCATATGGCAGCGGTCTTTATTATTCGGATATTCCGTATCGGACCAAACGGAAGTTAACCTTAAATTCAACGTTTAAATCTTGAATTTGATCTTTCCAGTTTTCTTTCTTCACACGGTTCGTCCGGTTTTTGGAATTATATTCTGCTCCAAAGCCTACAGGATCGACTTGCAGTTCTTTAAAAATCTCCATCGTTTCTTTTAAGCGTTTTGTTATTGCCTGTTCCAATTCTTTTTCGATTGCTTCGATCGCTTTCTCTTCTTTTAAATCGATGTCTTTTGTGATTTCCAGGAGACGTGCTTTCATATCGATCTCCATCGTATAGCGGGTGGGATCGCCCTTTGTCACTTTTACTTTTTTATCGGTGTCCAACTCATGAAGGGATAACAAAAGTTTCCCGCTTGTTGTAGAAATCGTTCCCGTTTCCTTTAAGTGATCATTCAGTGAATCGGACGGCAGCTCTATTTGAAACTCCCCAAACTCAAATTCGTTCTTCATCAACATTAAATAAAAGACATCTTTTTCATTTAATATAGAAACAAAGCGGTCGTCCTGGAACAAAGCGACCCCCTGAATAATCGCTTTGCTTTGGTTCATGGATAAAACGGGAAGAACCGGATCGATGCCGTCATCGTAATATTCCCTCATGAAGAACGTCATTAAAGCATTAGGAATAGTTTCATCTTTTATGCTTTTTTCAATTAAGCGTTGGATATACGTTCCTGTATTAGGTTTATCCTCCGAATTGTTGGATTGGAGCAGTTGGCTTGTCGGAACCGTACTGACTGCCAAATATCCCATATCGGATATTTTCGCGTCCCGTTGCAACGTATCCATATACTTCATCATGCCGTTGGCTGCCAGCTTATCTTGGAACAATTCTAAACGGACCTGCCCCGAAACGAGTTTATGACTTGTCATGTGATCGGTTGCCGCGCGCAAACCCTTTGATGTTTCCGCTTCTGCAGAAACTACTTGGGAAGTGCCGGTAGCCGTCGGATCAAATTCATACATAACCATTGTTCCTCGGAGCCGCTGGTCATCAAGTAAGTCGTATCCCACGGCCGTAATAATACCTAGCTGTTCAATATAGCTTTTAGGAATGCATCCGCATAACAAAAGAAGGGAGATGCTAAGAATGACCCATTTTTTCATTGGACTTCCCCTTCCTGAACAATTTCTTAAGAAGTAATCCGACATATAGAATCCATGGATAGATAAATACAACCCAGAAACCTACTTCTCCTGTGATGGAGGTAAGGTAGTTGATACCTATTCTTTCTTCGATAAGTATAGAGGAGAAGAATAGCATCAATGCTGTTATATAGAGGCTCGGCTTCTTGGGGAAGCTGAACAGCCGCTTCAAAGAGTGGATGATGATCCATCCGAAAAGGACAACGTTCGGAATGATGACCATCATCCATAAGGCTACTGCGAGAAAATCGAAGCGCTCTATGATGGAAAAACTAATGATTTTAAACAACGAAAGTGTCGCCCAGACGGTCTCCTTCAATTCATCCGGGCTGAAGTAGCCGATGGAGACGACCGTCACCAGCAGAATGAGGATCGTCGTAAAGAATACACCGGCATGAGCTGCCACTGCAATTTTTTTCTTGTTCTGGATGTAAGGATAGATGAAAAATAAGATTTCCAGCCCTAATACAGAATAAGCAACTTGTTTCGCCCCGGCGAGAATCTCCATTGGGGAGCTCATGAAAATAGGGGTGAGGTGCTTCCAGTCCATAAACGTCACTGGTTTATAGACGGGAAGCACCAGCCAGATGGTTAAGAAAAAGAAGAGAAAGCTGGTACCTACGACAACTCGGAATCCTCCCAGGATGCTGTAAACCATCAGAATCAGCATGAAAGCACTCATTAGCCATATAGGGATTTGCGGGAAAATAAATACCTGAACCACTTCAATGTAATTCTTCATGACTGTCAACAGTAACAAAAATATATACAGGATATACAGGACACCGAGGCCTTTGCCGATCCAGGGTCCGAACAAATCGACTTGGACACCGATCAAGTCCGTGTTCTCATAATTTCGAAGAATGGTCAGCATCAGGAGGACAAGCACATGCATATAAGCACCGGTAACCAGTACCGAAACCCAGGCATCCACTCCTGCCTCCAAAAATAAGATTCTTGGAACACCCATTAACCCTGCACCGATTTGACAGGTATGGATGATGAAAAAGACGTAGAAGGCATGGACAGCTTTATCTGGATTTAATCGAATATTAATATTCATGGAGACTTCACATCTTTATGCTCTTCGGCTTTACTGCTGTTGTATCTCGTTGGATCCTGCGGCATGGTACTTACCGGGCGCCGGCTGTTCTTCTGGAAAGGTACCCGGAATAAGGAATCATTAAAGTCTCTCCACTGAAAGGGATAGATTGGAGCAAGGTAAGGGCGGCCGAGAGACTTTTGTTTTAAGAGATGGATGATAAGGAAGGATAAGGCGAATACGATTCCAACGAGACCCCACATTCCAGCCAGTATGATCATGGGGAACCGTATGATCCTTACAGCCGTCCCCATTAAATAGCTTGGTGCGGTGAAAGAAGCAAGGGCACTTAATGCAATGATAATAATAAGGATATTACTGGTGAACCCTGCCTGGACGGCAGCCTGGCCAAGGACAATACCGCCCACAATACCCATGGTTTGTCCGACCTTCGTCGGCAGTCGAGCTCCCGCCTCTCTTAACAATTCAATGAGAATTTCGAGTAGTAGTGCTTCCAGTACGGGCGGGAATGGAACCGTAGCTCTCGATTGGCCTAACGATACGAGCAGAGTACTCGGAATGATCTCATAATGATAAGTGAGGGCCGCAACGTACATTGGTGTCAAGATGATGGATATGGCCATGGCAATAAAACGCAGCATCCGAATGAACGATCCCATGTTCCACCTCATATACAGATCCTCGGTCGATTCGAAGAAGCTGAACAAAGACATAGGCCCGATCAGCATCGTCGGGCTTTTATCCACCATCACCCCGACTCTTCCTTTTACGATCGAATTACAGAAACGGTCCGGTAATTCGGTAAATATTAATTGAGGAAAGACGCTGGTGGAGGAGTCCTCAATCAGCTGCCCCAGTACGCTGGAATCTTCAATCTGATCTACTTGCAGGTTCTTAATTCTTTCCCGGAAGGTAGCTACATTTTCCTTATCCGCCATCGACTTTAAGTAGACAATGCGGACCTCGGAAGGAATTCTTTCTCCAACGATCAGCTTTTCCATAACGAGATCGTCCGTGTCCAGCCGCCAACGTACGACATTCAAATTGGTGTTTAATGATTCTGTAAAAGAGACTTGAGGTCCGAACACGAGAGACTCGGTTTCAGCACGGTTCAATCCTCGATCGTCCAGTTTTGGTAACGCAAAAATTACGGCTTCTTTTTCCCCTTCGATATAAACGGATATACTTCCGTGCAACACTTTTTGGGTAATTTGATCTACAGAACATACGCATTCCGATGCAGCGATCGGTATCTTATTCATCAAGGCATCGTTTGTCCAGCGTTTAGGGGAGGCAGTAAGGGCATTTAAGATTTCACGTTCGAGTCTTTCTCTGTCGACAAGGTAAGAAATGAACTGGACGACAATTGCCTGCCCTTTAATATGGAAGACCTTCTGGATAAGGTCCGTACTATTATTGAATTTCTTCTTCATAGTCTCCTTATATTCTTCAGTGCTTAACAGAAGTTTCTCCAATTCTTACTCACCCGCCTCTTATTCTTAGTTGGAATTAGTATGTGGAATAAGGGGGACATTATGAGAAATTAATGCAAAATCGGAGAGTGATTTCTCATGAGTCTGCAACTGATTGAAGCCTATATTCCTGATCGTCACTTCCAAAAAGTTGATCAGAAATTAAAAGAATATACACACCGTTCCTATTGGGTTTCCGATGAGCCTGAAGAAAGAAAGCTGATTCGGATGCTGACGGACACGAATGAAGTCGAGTCCATCCTGAATTATTTGGAGAGTATTTCCAATGTTATTGATGGGTTCGAAACGATGCTTTTTCCCGTACAGACCTACATATCCAGGGAAACAGTTGAAGAGGACGCGGATCGGGAGAATGAGGGGACGAAGGAGGAGGAGAAACGTCTTCTCCTTCGAGCAAGCCGGCAGGAGCTGATGGATAGTGTGGAAAAGAGCAGTAAAATCACATTGAATTATACTTTGTTAATCATATTGTCAGCCATTGTCGCAACGGTTGGGTTTTTGAAAGACAGTGAAGCGGTGGTCATCGGAGCGATGGTGATTGCTCCAATGATTGGTCCTGTCATAGCTGTAGCTTTCAGTTCGATCCTGGGAGATTATAAGCGTCTTCTTATCTCCGGTTTGACCTCCTTGTACGGGGTGGCAATTGTATTGGTCATATCGGTGGCTTTCGGATATTTTACCGATATGGGAATGCATAATGCTCAGTATCTGGAGCGGACAAAGGTGGAAATCCTGGACATTTTTCTAGGGGTAGCTTCCGGAGCGGCAGGAGCACTCGCGTTTCTGAATCGCCTGTCCGGTAACCTTGTCGGTGTTATGGTCGCTGTTGCACTGCTGCCACCTTCCGTCGCAATGGGGATGTCTCTTGGTGATGGAGCCTTTCAAGCTGCGTACGGAGCTTTCTTATTAGTAGCGGTTAATATTATGTCCATTCTGCTTGCTGCTGTCCTCATTTTTTCTATAAGCGGTATCCGGCCGGTGCGCTGGAGTGAAGTGAAGAGAGCGAATGTATCGAGACTGCTGTCCATCGTATTTGTCTCCTTGATCGTGTTTTTCTTAGCTGTTGTCATCCTGGTCGGGAAGAGTATGCGATAAGGCATATTTCCCGGGTAATACAAAAAATCCTGAATTCTTGTCGAATTTTCGAGAGCTGCATAAATGAGCACGTCTTTTACGTAATTCATGGTACAATGATACTTGCATTCCATGATAGGAAGGAATGCCTTGACTGCTGCACATGGGAGGACGTCTCATGAAAGAGCATGACAAAGATGAAATAGATATTATAGATGAAGATTTATATGAAGAGATAGATGAGGATGAGTTGTACGAGCTGGTTCAAGAGGAAAAGCGGAAGGCATGGGAGAAGGCGAGAATGGAAAAAGAAAGCCATCAGTCTAAACGTCCGTTTCCAAAATGGATTTTCTGGCTGGTAGCAGGGGTGATGGTCATTAACATCATCGCCGTTCTTCCCAATACTTTCTCGATCCCGGCCCTTGATTTCTTAGTCACCTCAGCGAAATTGTCCACAGACGAAGATACTGCCGCCCGAAAGAAAGCGGTTGTCGTCGTGGAAGCGGGAGAGAGTCGAGGTACTGGTTTTGCTGTATCAGAAAAAGGTCTAATTCTTACCAATCATCACGTAATCGAAGGGGAAAAGCGGATCGCGGTTGCATTCACCGAGGAAGGGTTATTTGAAGCGGAAGTAGTGAAAAGGTACCCGGACATCGATTTGGCCCTGCTCAGAATCGAAGGCTCCGGGCTTCCTTATTTGGAACTGGCGGAGGAAGGTGCCGGCAGGACGAATGAGAAGGTATCCTTCATCGGCAATCCCCTCAGCTTCACTAATATAGCGAATGAAGGAGTATTGATCGGGTACACACAGCTCTCCAATTGGGAAGTCCCGGTTTGGATGATGGATGCTCCCGTCTACAGAGGTAATTCGGGTAGCCCGGTTTTGAATCAGGAGGGGAAAGTCATCGGTGTCGTGTTTGCGACGCTTGATGATCCGGATGAAGGACGCGTCGGCCTGGCCGTTCCCATTGAATACTATTTGGAAAAAGGGGAAAGTCCATGAAAAAAGAAACAGCAGGAGAAACCGGCTGTTCCTTTTTTCCGTGGAATTATTCCGCCGTTACCTGTTTTCTGATCCGGTTCCCTGTAACGGGAATCGGATGGAAGGTTAGTATTTCGGCGAAGTGTATGAGGTTATAAGTCATTTTGTCGATTTGGTCTTTGCTGTGATCGTGCTTTTGGCAGACGGCACTGGAGTGGGGAGGCAGGGTGAAACCTAGCATCGACAGATAGTACTGGATGGATTGAGCAGCGGCCTGGGATCCTCCGTAGCCACCGTCGGCAATAATCGCTCCACCTACCTTATTGTAGAAGACCCCCTGGCCTTTCTGGTTCGTCATTTGATGGTAGCCTTGGAGTCTTTCAAGCACGAGGGAGGCAAGGCTGCTCTTGTCCCCCATTGTAATCGGTGTCCCAAGCAGGATGATATCTGCTTCTAAGATCTTCTCGAATATGAACGGCCAGTCTTCTTCCTGATCCAGCTTTTGGGTAATTCCGAATTCGATGTGGAAATCTCGAAGATGAATCCGTTCAACGTCAATTTTTTCTTTTTGGAAAATCCGTGCCGCTGCATCAAGGAGCTGCTCCGTGTCGGTTTCTTTGCTGCCTTTTTCCAAACTGCAATTCAAGAGTATCGCTCTCATAAAGTGATTCCTCCTTTCTATGAGTCGTTTTTTTGTTATGTCCGATATAGATACACTTAAGATATAACCCAGTTCTTCCACAGATAAACCAACTGTTAAGTCGTGTTCAAGGATGGAAATGGCGATGCCAGGCTGTGCATTCCTTTCTTCACATGGATGATAATGGAGTGGATTGGGTACAAAGGACTTATTTTTTGAAATGTTTATTTAACAAAATGTAAACCAGATGTGGTGGAACGTCATACACTTATTCAGTAAAATGGTCATGCTTGCTTACAATACTTTTTTACCTGCCTGACGAACGGCATACTTCAGAAACACCGGTTGATACAAAGCTGTAACATAATTGAAATAAAAATGGTTTGAGACACCCAGAAAAGACACAAATAAGACGAAAATAGTAGTAGCTGGAGGTGATAAAGGTTGATCAAACGTCTTTTTTCCAAAAATGACGACACCTCCCTGGATGAACAAGTAGCTTCGGCTAAGCAGGGGGATGACGAAGCGCGGAACGAAATGCTTAAACAGTATCAACCTTTCATCGCCAAAAGTGTTTCTGAAGTATGCAAGAGATATATCGACCCTGCGAGAGATGATGAATTCAGTATCGGACTGCTTGCGTTCAACGAAGCGATCCAGTCCTATTCGTGTGATAAGGGAAGCTCCTTCCTCTCTTTCGCCCGTCTCGTTATTAAACGAAAAGTTATTGATCATATCCGTAATGAACAGAAAAGGATTTCCGTAACTTCGTTGGATGAAGACTTTCACGACGACGAACAGATGGAGAATCCTATCGAGATCTCAGCGGCCAAAGATCGGTACATTCTAGAGACAGAGGCGTGGCATCGAAAGGAAGAAATCCTGGAATTCAAAGCAGAATTGAAGAAATACAAACTTTCCTTCGATGAACTGATCGACGTGTCGCCGAAGCACCGGGATGCCAGAGAATCAGCAGTCCAGGTCGCACGACTCGTCTTCGAAGACGAGCATTTGAGAAACCAGGTCATTGTGAAAGGCCGACTGCCTATCAAAGACCTCGTGCATCAAGTCGACGTCAGCAAGAAAACGTTGGAAAGGAACCGTAAATTCATCATCGCACTCGTACTCATATTGAACGGGGATTACATTTATCTCAAAGATTATCTGAAAGGGGTGGGTATGTGAGAAAAGGTATTGTCATGGAGCAGAGCAAACGTTACATGATTGTCATGACAAAAGATGGCCAGTTCCATCGTGCTCATAAAATGGCTGGCGCTGAGATCGGAATGGAAGTCCAATTCTCTGTAGTGGAACCTCGAAAGGGAATGGTTCTTTGGTCCTGTGTCAAGCGTCATAATCATATGAAAGTGGCCATTTTTTGTATTATTTTCCTTCTGGCGTTGTTTCCTGCCTATTCCTGGTACGGAAGCAATCAAGCGTATGCCTATATGAATATTGACATCAATCCGAGTGTGGAACTTGAATTGAATGACCACATGCAGGTGCTGGATATAACCCCTCAGAATGCAGAAGCGGAAGAGATTGTCGCTTCTCTTGGGGATTGGAAGAAGAGAGATGCCTCGGAAGTGACGTTTGATTTAATCAATAAAAGTCACGAAAAGGGGTATGTCAATGAAGCCAATCAAGTGTTGATTGGAATCAGTTATTTACAGTCTGAATATGATCATGATTATGCAGAAGAAATGGAAGAATACTTAACAGAGCAGGAAGAACATTTGTCTGTAGCGACTTTCCTTGTCCCTGACGATTTAAGGCGTCAGGCAGAGAAAGGCAAAGAGACGGTGAACGAACTGCTTGCCGATCGATTGAGTGACGATTCTACAGAGGAAGAAGCAGAGACGCAGGCGGTAGCCATCGAAGATGACGATAAAGAAATTATTCAATCCTTTTATAACGACGATGAGTCTTCTGAAGGCAGCGAAGAGTCTGTTGTCCCTGTGGAAATCCCAGTACTTCCGAATGTAGAGAAGAAGAATCCTCATTCGACTTCTCCAACAGAACCGGAAGGGATGAATGCTGACAAACCATTGTCCGATCCCGCGCAACCGCAAGATCCCCCTGACGAAAAGGTGAAGGGGCGGGACATCAATCCGAATGTGCCGGAGAAGGAAAGAAAAGAACCTTCGGTGGAACATCGGAAGGATAAAGACAAATCTCCAGAGCGGAAACAAGGGAAAGCGGATCGTCCGGAAGGTAATCCTGAGAAGCCGGAGAAAGACGACCATGATCCTGCACCTGAAACGGACAAATTGAAAAAACAGAAAAAAGAAGAGAAAAGTAAGGACCCGGCTCCTAACAACCGGAACGATGAACACTCCTGATCTATACAGGAGTGTTTTTTTCTTTGGATTTGAGTGAATATATAGGTAACTGCTGGAAAAGGAGGAAGACGAATGAAGGATTCTTACATTGGTGTGAAAAGCGGACGGCTTTCGGCATGCCCGGATAAGCCGAACTGTGTTTCCACCCAGGCGGATCAGGAAGAGAAACGGATGAGTCCGCTGCCGTTCACCCGTGATTTAGAGACATCAAAAAAACATATCATGAATGTCCTTGGGGATATGGACCGGACGAAGGTGGAAATAGAGGAGGACCACTACATTCATACGGTTGTAACTACCAAGGTATTAAAATTCAAGGATGACGTGGAATTTTACTTCGATCCGGATGAACGTGTCATCCATTTCCGCTCTGCATCGAGGGTCGGGTACTCAGACTTCGGTGTCAATAAGAAACGGATGCAGGAGATATCAAAGAAATATGAGCAGGTAAGGAGACAGGAGTTATGACATTCGATTATCAGGTTGCGGTCATCGGTGGAGGGTCCGGTGGATTGACGGTAGCTGCAGGTGCAGCGAACTTCGGAGCTGATGTCGCTTTGATCGAGAGGAAGACAGAGCTTGGAGGAGATTGTCTACATTACGGCTGTATGCCGTCGAAAGCATTGATCCAGGCAGCCAAAGAGGTCTACGACCATTCCCGTTTCAAAGAACTCACACCGAATGAGTATGATCGTCTTTTCAAAAAGGTGATGGACCGTGTGTCCGAAGCGGTGGAGGATGTACAGCAGCATGATTCCAAAGAACGATTCATCGATCTCGGCATTGATATATTTGAAGCAGAGGCTGCGTTTGAAGATGAACATACTCTGCGCGTGGGAGATCGGAAAATAACGGCCAAGCGTTTTGTCATCGCCACCGGGTCTTCACCGGCCGTTCCACCGATAGACGGGTTGCATGCGGTGGACTATCTGACGAACGAGACCATTTTCTCCCTTAAGACACGGCCGGATTCTCTAGTCGTGATCGGTGGTGGGGTAATCGGCGCCGAGCTGGCACAAGCTATGAGCCGTCTCGGTATTGATGTTACCATCATCGAAGGAGCGGATCAGATTTTGTCCAAAGAGGACAAAGAAATCTCCCAAACAGCCTGCCGGATCATGGAGGAAGAATTGACCGTCCTTACCGGCGCAAAGATTGAGCGTGTGGAGCAGGCAGATGGAAAAACGATTGTGCATTACAGGAAAGACGGCCGGACCCTCAGGGTTGAATCCGAAGCGCTTTTGGTTGCTGCAGGTCGGCAAGCGAATATAGAGAAGCTCAGTCTGCCTAAAGCGGGAGTGAATGTAGTGGAAGGACACATAGATGTGGATCATGCAATGAGAACCTCTGCCAAGCATATCTATGCCGTCGGCGACTGCAATGGCTCGATGCCGTTTACCCACGTCGCAGGGATGGAAGGGAAGCTTGCCGTCTCGAATGCCGTGTTGGGACTTTCGCGGAAAGCATCGTATGCGAAGGTGCCGTGGGTCGTCTATACCGATCCGGAAATATACCATTTGGGACTTACAGAATCGGAAGCAAAAGAACAATATGGAGATAAACTTTTGACGTTTAAAATGAAACTGGCCGACAACGATCGGTTTATGGCCGAGCGCAGAAAAGACGGTCTTGTTAAAATTTTGACTACGGAGAGTGGTAAGATCGTCGGTGCCCATGCCATCGGTGCCGGTGCCGGGGAGTGGATGCAGGAAGTAGGGACGGTTCAGGCACTGAACAAGAAGTTCCAGTCCATTTCTAATGTTCTCCACCCTTATCCGGCACGGAATAACGTCGTTTCACAGACGGCGGATCTATATTGGAGAGAGAAGCTGTTCGGCAGCCGCATCAACGATGTCATCCGCTGGTATGTAAGAAAACTGCGTTAATGAATTTCCTCTTATTAGGATGAATTTAAAAAGGAAGAAACGCCGGCGATGCCGGGTCTCTTCCTTTTGTTACTTTTATAGGTGATCCTTGTCCATTCCTGCTAAACCATAAAAAAACAAGTCCGACCATTCTTCACTGAGCGATTCAGGAGAAGCGGTGAAGAAGTCAGCATTCGTCCGCAGTGCTTTGTAGTACATATCGATATAGAGCAGGATGGACTGGAAGGAAAGGCTGGCACGGACGGATCCTTCCGCTTTCCCCTGTTCAATCAACTCCGTCAGGATCGGTATCGTTTCCCGGGCTGTAAAACGGTCGACCCAATCTTTCAGCTCAGGATGACTGCCGGTCACTGCTTGCAGGAAATCCTGGTGCAGATGCAGCATGTTCTCTTTTTTGTCTTGTAAAAGTTTGTGGATTTTATCACGAAACGATTGGTCGGTGTTCTGAACGGTAGCACGGAATTGTTCGGTTTGATCCTTTATAAACATTTGGACAGCTTCGAATAAGAGCTCGTCTTTGCCGCCAAAATAATTGTAAATCGTTACTTGAGATACTTGGGCTTTCGCTGCAATTTCTTTAATACTCACCTTCTGAACTCCGGATTCGCTGAATAAACGGAGGGCGGTATGGAGGATTGCCTGTTTCTTTCGTTCTTTTCGTTTTTCAAAGCCATTCATTCGCTACACCTCTTCCCATCCATCATACATGAGGTTTTGAAACGGTTCAATTCAATGGTTTCATTTATTTATCTTCCACGCTTCCAGACTAGACAGGGGTTATGTCTGTTGAGTACGATTAAGTGGAAAAGAGATCGATTAGAAAGGGACGATATACGATGTCGAAGGAGTTAGACCTGACCCAATACGAGAAGAAAATTATCGTAAGAACGATGCAGGAAAAAGATATAGAGCAGATTTTTGAATTGCAGCAGGTGTGTTTCCCAGGGATGGATCCGTGGAAGCGGGAGCATTTGGAAAGCCATTTGAAGCATTTTCCTGAAGGACAGTTTGTCGTCGAATACGAGGGGAAAATCATCGGGAGCTGTTCCAGTCTTATTGTCAATTTCGATGAATATGACGATAAACATACGTGGGATGATATTACGGATGAAGGGTATATCACCAATCACGACCCTGATGGGTATAACTTATATGGAATTGAAGTAATGGTCCATCCGGAGTACCGTGGGATGAAAATCGGCCGCAGACTTTATGAGGCACGTAAAGATTTGGCCAGAGAGCTCAACTTGAAAAGTATTATTATCGGAGGGAGAATTCCGAATTATCACCAGTATGAAAATGAGCTGAGTCCGAGAGAGTACGTAGAAGAAGTAAGGAATCAGAACATTTACGACCCGGTCCTCACTTTCCAGGTGATGAATGGTTTTACGGTTATGCGGATCAATCCTGACTACCTTCCGGATGACAGAGCTTCCATGAAATATGCGACGTTGATGGAATGGAACAATATTGATTACCGTGCCAGAACAAAACGTTATTTCAAGACAAGTCACCCGGTTCGGATCATGGTCATTCAATACATGATGAAAAATATTGATTCCTTCGAGGAGTTCGCTAAGCAATGTGAATATTACGTTGATGTTGCAGCGGATTACGGCTCGGATTTCGCCGTATTTCCAGAGATATTCACGACACAGTTGATGTCATTCCTGGAAGAAAAGGTGCCTTCCAAAGCTGTCCGCAAACTGAGTGAATTCACGGAAGATTATATTGAAATGTTCACCGACTTGGCGGTGAAATACAATGTTAATATTATCGGCGGCTCGCATTTCGTCGAAGAAGATGAACAGATCTACAATATATCGTACCTGTTCCGCAGGGATGGAACGATTGAAAAGCAGTATAAAATTCACGTAACGCCGAATGAACGGACGTGGTGGGGTATCCAGCCGGGAGATGCCATCAAGGTGTTCGATACCGATTGTGGAAAGATTGCCATTCAGATCTGTTACGACATCCAATTTCCTGAATTGGCGCGTTATGCCGTTGATCAGGGTGCGAACATTATTTTTGTTCCATTTTGTACGGATGACCGCCAGGGATATTTACGAGTCCGTTACTGTGCGCAGGCACGTGCCGTTGAGAATCAGGTTTACACCGTCATTGCAGGGACAGTCGGAAACTTGACGCAGGTGGAGAACATGGATATTCAATATGCCCAGTCTGGTATCTTCACACCATCAGATTTTGAATTTGCACGTGATGGCATTATCGGGGAATGTAACGCCAATGTAGAGACGGTTGTCGTCGGTGATGTTGATTTAGAGATTCTGCGTCGACAGCGCAAGTCGGGGACGGTCCGTCAGCTTCGGGATCGCAGGCGCGACCTGTTCCGATTGGAGTATAATGTGGAAACAGAATAAGGTAAGAAGAAAGCTCTCCGGATTTCTCCGGAGAGCTTTCTTTATATGGTGAAACTCGGCTCCAGCGTCTTCGTCTGGGCGTGGTCGATATAACTCAATAACGCTTCATGGGCTTCGAGCATTTCACTTTGATCACTCGGGTAATAACAGGAATGCAGGAATGATTCGATCTTTTTTGATAAGAACTGGTCTCGTGTGCGGACCATCAAAACAAGTAAGTCATCCCATTGTCCCCAAATCATGAAGTGAAGTGCTTTGTCATAATCGTAATTCATGATGGACACATCCTCTGTTTAATGAAGCTTACGATTATTATCTCCTGTCCGGGAGTGTTAACTCGAGTGAGTTCGTCACATTTATGGGAATGCCGACACATTGTTACGTATTTCTTCCGCAAAATAAAGCGAAATTTGTTATGATGGAGTGGAAAAGTTTTGCTGTGATGGGGGAGAGTCGGGTAAATGAATAAACGAGTAATGCTGTACATAAACACAGGAATCACCGCTTTATTCGTCATCAGTCTGTTCATAAGTTTTGCAACGATGGAAGCGGAAGGAACGCACCAGACATGGGTGACGATTACGGAATGTGTTGGAGGTGCTTCCATACTATTGGCAGGTATTTCTTTGGTTTACTTAAAAGATGAGCACCGTTTCGTGCCATTATCTATATTGTATTTTTTTGCCCCATGGCTTTTGTATGCACTCGGGCATGAGATCGGTTTCGATGCATCGACACCTTACGTATGGGCCTGGTTTATCGGTTTGTACCTTCTGTTGATTGCGGGCTTCATCCTGATCCGCATGTTTTATTTTAAAATGCACGGTGTTTATCAATTAATTCCGGCAGTCCTTCTATTTGTGAACGGAATCCTGTTGGTTTACCTTCTTTTTCTTCAACTATGGTGGCTGCTGCCATTCGGTTCTTAAGCCGACCCCCGGTCTTCTTCGGAAGGCCGGGTTTTTTTGCCTCTGTTTGCTGTCGCATATTTAGAAGGTACCCACACATACTACCCATAAATCCATGGAAGGAGGTAGACGCATGAAAATAAAAGCACTTGCTATCGGACTGTTGGCAGCAACGTCGCTTGTAGCCTGTCAAGCAGAACAGGAAGCGAGAGATAACGATGCCAATTATGACGGTGTTCAGAACACAAGGTTTGAACGCTCCGCCGACAATATGTATGAAGAAGGTAACAATGCCAATCAGTATGACAATGACCGCGGAATGCAGCATAATACGAATTACCATGTAGCTAAAGATGCAGCAAACCGTATCGAGAAAAATGTCAAAGGCGTCAAGAATGTTTATGTGTTGAAAACACGTGACAATGCCTATGTAGCGGCAGAGCTTGATAATCCAACCGGAGACAAGAACGAAGTTTCCGATGAAATGGAGAAGCAGATCAAAAAAGCGGTGAAGGATTCGGACCAGGATATTAACAATGTCTATATTTCCACGAATCCGGACTTCGTTGATTTGACGAACAACTATGTACAGGATGTAGAAAACGGACAACCTGTACGTGGTTTCTTCCGTGAATTCGGAGAAATGGTTGACCGGGTTTTCCCGGACCAACGCTCGTAAGGAAAAGCCCAATGCCCTTCGTGGGTCTTGGGCTTTCTTTTTTTGGATAGGGGCGGGTCCTCTAAATTTTCACTGCAGTCTGAAAGAGCAGGATATACTCCTGTACATAGTAACTTAAAACAGATAGAAGGATGCGTGTCGATGTTCTAACTTGGCTCATTCCTTCATGTTCACGGTCCCCCTTTCATATAGTTAAGTAAGCGAAATTGAAGGAGGGGGCATCTTTGAAGCCAGATGACCAAAAAAAACTGGAATATGCCATCAGGGAAATAACAGAGATTGCTAAAGGTTTCGGACTGGATTTCTATCCGATGCGGTATGAGGTCTGTCCTGATGATATCATTTATACATTCGGCGCATACGGCATGCCGACGCGATTCTCTCATTGGAGCTTTGGTAAGCAGTACTATAAAATGAAGCTTCAGTATGATTTAGGACTGAGTAAAATATATGAACTTGTCATTAATTCGAATCCCTGCTACGCGTTTCTGCTCAATTCCAACAGCCTGATCCAGAACAAGTTGATTGTTGCCCACGTTCTTGCACACTGTGACTTCTTCAAAAATAACGCCAGGTTTCAGAATACGAAGAGGGATATGGTCGAGAGCATGGCGGCAACGGCCGAAAGGATTGCTGCATACGACCGATTATATGGTAAGGAAGAAGTGGAATCTTTCCTGGATGCTGTTCTGGCTATACAGGAACATATCGATCCTTCGCTCGTAAGGCCGAAACTCGCCTGGTCTTTGGATGAAGAGGAAAGTGAAGAGAAGGCCCCGCGTACGGTTTACGATGATCTGTGGAAAATGGATGAATCTTCCTCTGAAGAGCAGCCAGCCTTCCGTAAGAAAAAGAAGTTTCCGCCTCGTCCAGAAAAGGACTTGCTGTTGTTTATTGAACAATACAGCAGGGATCTCGAGGACTGGCAGCGGGATATTCTGACGATGATGCGTGAAGAAATGCTCTATTTCTGGCCTCAACTGGAAACGAAAATTATGAACGAAGGGTGGGCGTCCTTCTGGCATGCCCGTATTATCAGAGAAATGGACCTGACAAGTGACGAAGCGATTGAATTCGCCAAGTTGAATGCCAGTGTTGTCCAACCGTCGAAGACACAGTTGAACCCTTATTACCTCGGACTGAAAATTTTTGAAGACATAGAAGAGCGTTATAATAATCCGACAGCAGAAATGAGGAAACACGGTATTGAGCCCGGAAGCGGTCGAGAAAAAATGTACGAAGTACGGGAGATCGAGTCCGATCAGAGCTTCATCCGGAACTATTTAACGAAGGAATTGGTGCGTCAGGAGGATTTATATCTTTTTCAAAAGCAGGGACAGAAATATAAAATAACCGATAAAGATCATGAATCGGTAAGAGATCAGCTCGTAACGATGCGTGTCAATGGAGGGTTTCCTTATCTTACCGTCCAGGACGGTGATTATATGAAGAGCGGCGAGTTATATATTAAGCATCATTTTGAAGAGGTGGAGCTTGATGTTGGGTACTTGGAGAAGACGCTCCCATACATTCATCAGCTCTGGGGCCGCCCTGTCCATATGGAAACACTCATAGAAGGACGGGACGTCGTGTTCAGCTATGGAGGAAAAAAGATTCAAAAGAAATACTTGTAAGTACCGGACGGCCCTGTGAAAGGGCCGTCGTTTTTTTACATAAGAGACTTCCAAACGACAGCATCTGATCCGACGCTTGGGGAAAGCGGGTTCAAGGAGGAGGATGCCGTCGGATTTTCACGTTCAACGATCGCTCTATCAGAAGGGTTTCTCTGCTATAATGGCGGTAAACGTTACCATTCGGGGGAGGCGTGGAATATGAAACGTGTTCGTTTGGCGATTGCAGGTCTCGTTGTCCTTCTGATCATCTGCTGTTTCTTTTATTTCGATAATCGTAAGTTAAATCAATTGGCTGGTGATGAGTTGTATCCTATGGCAGGCGAACCTACACAGCATCCACAGCCGCTGACAGCGTCGTCGGTAGATATAGGGAATACGGGAATCCACGTAACGAGACTGTACAGTACCAATGCTTCTAAAGGGCTTTTTATGGGCATCTGGTATGGAAAGGGTAATAATAAAATGAATGCTGGTGAAAACGACTGGCTGATGGAAGACGGGGAAATCGATTTTCTTGTACAGGCCGTGGATACGAATGGAACAACCTTCAACGGTGAAATGAATGGTGTGATCCGAGGCACTTTCTCCACATTCCGGTATGTGAAGTTCGATAATTTCCATTATGATGATGAACTGGAGTCCATCACCCTCGCTTTCTACCCATTGATGGAAGGGGAGGAAGGAAAGGAGCCCTATCCCCATGCGTGGCTGGAAACATCGATTCCGGTAGAGTGACGAGCAAGGAATGGCTTCCTCCTGCATAGGTTAGTTTAAGACGGAGGACGGAGACGGACTGGTATCGGAAATGCTGTTTGTGCAAATATTTCGTAAATAATGCCCCTAACTTCTCTGTTTTCTGATACACTATTCGTTAATCGATATTAGGAGTGGAGGATGCTTATTCATGACGATCTATGACCATGTTTTGACAGAAGGCGGCTTTGTTGACCAGAACGATCTGCGTTACCCGTTTGAGGAACGGGGACTCCAATTCGGAGACGGCATCTACGAAGTCATCCGGGTTTACAACGGGACCAGTTATTTAATTCAGGAACATGTCGAGAGGCTGTACCGCTCAGCGGCGGCTGTTAAGATCAATGTTCCTTTTTCCAAAGAAGACATGTACCACAAGATGGAAGAGCTGCTTCATAAGAACGGGATCGACGGGGATGCCAAAATCTATCTTCAGATCACACGCGGATCTGCTCCACGCGACCACGTCTTTCCTTTAAATACAAATGCGAATCTTTATGCTTATGTGAAAGATCTTCCGCGTCCGGAGGCACTCCTTCGTGAGGGTGTATCAGCTGTAACACAGGAGGACGTAAGGTGGGATTGGTGCTACATTAAGAGCCTCAACCTGCTTCCGAACGTCCTTGCCAAGCAGGCGGCAAAAGAACAAAACTGTTACGAAGCCATTCTCCATAAACAGGGGGAAGTGACCGAGTGCAGTTCATCGAATATCTATTTGGTAAAAGACGGGAGCGTGTACACGCATCCGGCTAAGAAGAACATCCTTCATGGGTGTGTACGTATGCGAGTAGAGGCATTCTGCAGTGAGGAGGGCGTTTCTTTCATCGAGCAGGCGTTCCAGGTGGAAGACATATGGAATGCGGATGAAGTATTTCTTTCCAGCAGTACCTCAGAGGTGATGCCTGTCATCCAGGTTGATGGAAAACAGGTAGGGAACGGTGTGCCCGGGACCGTTACACGTACGCTTCAGAAGAAATATGAAGAAGATGCAAAGCTTTCTGCAGACGCATCTCTATTCTCCAGCGAAGTCGCAGCAGAATAGAAGTGGAACCCGCCCGGCATGAACCGGGCGGGTTTTTCGTGTGCGCTGGTTTCACGGGGCTCCCTTTCTTTTTCTATGGTATGCTATAATGCTTAATGAAATCTTCGGAGGGAGTGAGCGATTTGGCAGACGTCAAAATCGAAATGACGAAAGAACAATATGAAACGCTTGTGGAAGCGGTATTTCTTGGAACATGGATGGTTAACTCAACGAAGATGGAACTGGACGAAGCGTTTGAAGATGTTCGGGAACTTGTTCTATCTAAATATAAAGAAGCCGGATTAGAAGACCGTATCGTTTATCAGGATGCCATGGATATACATGACCTCGATGTGGATTATGAGTCTAAGCTGCTTGATACGCATGTGGAGGATTATGATGAATTCAGTTTCTGGGACAAGCTTGTGGAGAAGCTTACTGAAAAGGAATGGACAGAGAAGTATGGACCGATGGAAGGTTCTATGAATGAAGAGCAAATGATGAAGCGTCTGGAGATCGAGGAGAAGATCGGGCAGAAGCTTGAAGAAACTGGAGTAACGAAGCTTTCTTTTGATAAGTAACGGACAAAAAGCGTGAGGCAAGGCGTCACGCTTTTTGTTTCTCTTTTTTATTTGATTTCGTCCACATGCCCGCAACAGGTCGTGCGAGCGGGAAGGACCATTGAATAAACGGCCCGAGCAGGATGGCAACAAGTAATGTTCCGATACCGACCGGCGCTCCTAACAGGAAGCCGATCAAAGCCATTCCCGATTCGGTAAATATCCGGACGGTACTCTTTGATTGATTGGTCCTTTCATTCATAATCATCATGAAGTGATCGAGGGGGATTCTTGGGAATGGTGTACGCAGATAAAAAGCGATTCCGACAGCGGTGGCGATCAAACCGAGCGAGAAGGTCCCCCATTGGCTCCACCATGCTTCCAATTCAACGTCGGCAAGCATCCCGTAAAGAAAGATATCGAGCGTGCGGCCGCGTATAATGATTGGAATCAGCGATTCATATTGCGGCCGCTTTTTCTCCAGTTTGGCATTAATGAGAAGTAGTATGATGAATGCCGCAATCATGACGCTCCCGACAGTCACAGGCAGGTGCATCGATAAACCTACTGCGATACTGTCCCCGGGACCGACACCAAGACCCGAACGGATAATCAATGCCAGGCCGAGACTGGAAACGATCAGCCCTGCTGCATAGATGATAAACAATAAAAAGTATTTCATGGTCGTCTCCTTTGGCAAGATTCAAATGGACTGCGTATATCATATCGCTACCGGTGGGGGATGTAAAGCGATGCTGTATGGAGTGGTTTCGTCCTATAACGGGAACAGAAAAAAGAAAAGGAGGAGAAGATGAATGAACTATGCAATTATTACCGGTGCTTCACGTGGTCTCGGAGAAGCGATAGCCGAGCAGTTGATGGATCAACAGGTATCTATACTTTCCTTATCTCGAACTTCTAATGAAGCGTTGAAACAGAGAGCAAAGGAGAAAGGGGTCTCTTTTTACCACGTTGCCTGTGATTTAAGTGAAGCAGAAGATACAGAAAGAGCGGTGGCGCGTGCATCCGAAATTGTCTTCCGACCGGATACGGATTACATCTACCTTGTAAATAATGCCGGTGTCGTAGAACCCATCGAGACGGTAGGTCAGTTGGACCCTGATTCGGTTTCCAAGCATATTCGAATAAACGTAACGGCACCGATGGTCCTCACTAATCATTTTTTGAAGGAAGCTAACAGCCGCAGCATACAGATGGGAATCATCAATATTACTTCCGGAGCGGCAGAGAAAACGATTCATGGTTGGAGTGTGTACAGCAGTTCGAAAGCAGCACTGAATAAGTTTACAGAGACACTGGCACTTGAGCAGAAAGATCGTACGCATACCATTATTTCCTTTAGTCCAGGCGTCATGGATACGGAGATGCAGGACGATATCCGCTCATCATCCAAGGATGCTTTTGCTGATGTAGAAAAATTTAAAAAGCTGAAGGAAGAAGGCGGGCTGAGGTCACCGGAAGAGGTGGCCGCTGTCCTGATGAAACTGCTTGGGGATAAAAGTATAGAAAATGGTAAAGTATATCGGCTTTACGATTTAATTTAAAACGAAATCCGCCCTTTGGAGGGCGGATTTCGTTTTATTAATGCTTTAGAATTTCAATGCACGGGCTCTCATTGGAAGTGGAGATCCGTACACGTCCGCCGATTGGGAAGGTGAACATAGGCGTCGTATGACCGAAGCTTGCTCCGGCAATAATCGGTATGTGGTCGAGTTCCCGTTTGGAGCGGATGATGGCTTTAAGCTGTTCGTCTGTGATGTCTGAAACTTCCTGAAACTTTCCGAATACGATCCCCTGCACTTTATCAAAACCTGGTTGATGGAGCAGGGACTGCAAATCCCGATCGAATGTCCCTGCGTTCGTGAGTTTGTCATCTTCCAGAAATAAAACCGTGCCTTCCAGTGACGGCATATACTCTGTTCCTTGGAGGAGGTTGAGCGTGCAGAGATTTCCCCCCAGGGATATCCCTTCTGCTTCGCCTTCATTCAGAACGATACAGCCCGGATTCGGATGAAACGTTCTGTCTTCCTGATTTATGTACCATAAATCATCGCTCCAATGATCAGCAGGTGTGATGCTGATGGGTTTATCTGATGTCATCATATCAATGAAATGCTTGAAGGTGTATGCCGTCCCGCTTTTCATTCCGAACGTTGAAAAGTGGGGACCATTGTAGGTGACAAGACCTGTCTGTTTATAAATACTGCTGGAAAGAGCCGTAATATCAGAGTATCCGCAAAAAATCTTCGGATTTCTACCGATCAACTCATAATCGATGTAGCGGAGCAGCTGATTGCTGTCATAGCCGCCGAGAGTCGTCCACACTGCTTTCACTGCCGGGTCGAGAAACGCTTCGTGCAGGTCCGATATGCGATGTTCAATAGGATTCGAGTGCAGAGATCTGTGCTCATCTGCATAAGTGCTGAAGGTCACGATAAATCCTGCGTCGTTCATCCGTTGTACAGCTAACTGCTTTTGATCCTCCGCTACAATAGCCAGCGATTCGGCAGGGGAAATCACACGTATTTCATCCCCTTGCTTCAATTTTTCAGGAAACATAGTCCAAGCCCTCTCTTTCTTTTGAAATTACTCAACTATATCAAATAGGGAAGAAAGAGTCTAGATAAATTTGGAAAATGGATCGAATAGAAGAGTGCAGCCGTAAAGAAGATGCGCCTACTTCTCCGTGGCAGTATTTCTGCGCGCATAGGTGACAAGCAGCATACCATCAGGATAGTGCTTCACGTCTTTGGTCATCAACTCTTCTTCGTGCTCATTATCGAGAAACAGTCGAATGCCTCTGCCAATTAACGTCGGCTGGATGGCTATTTGGAATTCGTCGATCAAGCCTGCACCAATGAAGTGGTGAATCAACTGGGCGCCACCGACCACCCATATGTTGCGGTCCTGCTCCTTCGACATAATTTGAATGAAAGGAACAATCTGCTCTGGTTCTAAATACGTCGCAAAATGATCATGACCTTGTCTGTGATCGCTGACCACATAAACATCCTTTGACTTGTAAGGGAACTCATCCGTCAATTCGAAAATATGGTCATACGTTTTCCGACCGAGAATGATGGTATCGATCGTTTGGAGAAACGCTTCATATCCGTAATCTTCATCGGTATCACTCCAGAGCCAGTCAATGCTCCCGTCCTCTCTTGCAATATATCCATCCAACGACTGGGCGATGTAAAGGATCACTTTTCCCATATCAGGTCCTCCTTCTTAATCGTACTTCAGACTAATCATAAAGAAAAAAGAGGCGAAAGAAAAGAAGCGCCCATTCACATGGACGCTTTCTTCTTCAGGCTTGTTCTGTTTTCTTTGCTTCTTTATTATTACGCAGGAACATGTACAGAGAAGCACCGAAGATGACGACATAGCCGATCACACTCAGAATATCAGGTATTTGTCCGAAGAGCAGAATGCTGATAAGGGCCGAGTACACCACTGTTGAATAGAAGAAAATAGAGATTTCTCTTGCTGGTGCGAACTTGTAAGCAATAGTCAGTCCGAACTGTCCGAGGGTAGCAAATAACCCGGCAGAGAGCAGGTAAACCCATTGTTTAACCGTCATCGGCTCATAGAACGCGATGGTAAACGGCAGAAGAATGACGGTGGTGAAGAAAGAGAAATAGAAAACGATCGTGTAGAATTTTTCTCTGTCTCCAAGCACACGAAGCAGCGTATAGGCACCTGCCGCAAATACTGCCGACAGCACCCCGGAGACATAGGGAATGAACTCTACCGAAAACTGTGGCTTAATAATAAACAAGGTTCCTACGAATGCGATAATAACAGCAATGATCTGATAAAGACGAGCTTTCTCTTTCAAGAAAATCGCTGAAAAAATGATCAGAAGAAAGGGACTCAATTTATTAAGCATGTCCGCATCCGAAAGGACCAGATGATCGATCGCATAAAAGTAAAGAACGATACCGATTGCTCCTAAGGTGGATCGGGAAAGCAGAAGCACCTGGTTCTCCTTCTTGCCAAAGAGCCGCTCTTTATTGTAAAGAACGAAACCGAATGCGATGACGGCAGAAACCAGATTACGGAATAATGTCTTTTGAACGGTGGGCACATCTCCTGACAGCTTGACAAATGCAGCCATCATGGAAAAGCCGAATGCTGATATCAATAATAGGATGATTCCTTTGTTTCGATTACTCATGATGGGTGACCTCCTGTTGTTCTTAGGATATACAAAAAAACACCTTTTCCATCCTAATACAAATTTCCTGCGAAGAAAAGGGAGAACACTCAAGCCCTGTTCTTTAGAAAAGAATGAGGTATACTAAAAGTGAATAAGGAAAGGACGGTTCTTATGATTTGTTCCCATCCGGTTTATTGGAAAGAGCGGAAGATCGAGAATAACAGACAAGTTTATATAGAGCATGAAGCGGTGCTCGAGCTGTTCGAAGACAGAGTCCAGGCTCCTGATGAACAATTCACCATGGATCAAATCCACGATGTTTCCTATAGAGGATTGTCGGAGACGTATGGTTTCTTCTATTTACACACGATTAAGGGTGTGCGGACGTTTATCGTCAAAGAGACGCCCCTGCACTGGATCGAGGCATTCCGGACGTGCAGGTGACACGAGTGATAGGAAGGGATATATGTGCGATCGGTAATAGAGAGTAAACGAATATATTTCAGAGAAGTGGAAGAGGGGGACTGGCCGGCCTTCTACCCGTTTGCTTCCAATGAAGAAGCGGTTCGCTATCAGCCGTGGGGGCCTAATACTCCGGAGGACTGCCAGTTTTTCGTCCGCCAGGTAATGTATGATCGGCAGCAAAGGCATCGCAGTCGCTTCGTTTTCGTTATTGTGAGCAGGCAGGATGGTGCGATTCTCGGTAATATGGAATTGAATATAAGGGACTGGGATGGTGTCGGGGAAATAGGGTTCATCATTAATCCTGATTATTGGGGAAAAGGGTACGCCACGGAGGCCGTACACCTTATCTTGGATTATAGTTTCGGTCTATGCGGCTTGCATCGAATTGCAGCGGTTTCCTGTCCGGAAAATAAGGCATCCATCCGAGTTCTGGAAAAAGCGAAGATGGTTAGAGAAGGCCTCTTGAGGAAGGATCTTTTTATTAAGGGGAAATGGATGGATTCTTGTGTTTACAGTATGTTAAAGGAAGAGTGGGAACAAGGAAAAAGAAGCGCAGAGCCTGCGAATTAGGCTTCCTGCGCTTCTTTGTTTACTTATGATTAATGATTAGACGCCGATGCGCCGGGTTTGTCGTACACAGCAAGGCGTTCTACGAGTTTGGAACTGTCCTTGTTAAGTCCGACAACGGAAACGTCTTTTTCATGTTCTCTGAATTTGATGACAAGCTTGTCAACGGCTCCGACTGCGGAATCATCCCACAGATGGGCGTTTGTAAAGTCTATTTCTACGTGATCCGCATCGACGGTGTAGTCGAATTGCTTAATTAAGTTCTCGGTGGAAGCAAAGAACACCTGTCCGCTGACACGGTACACGATTTTCTGTGCCCCCTCATCCAAGGAACGTTCGACATGTACTTTAGATATTTTAGCAGCGAAGAAAATCGCGCTCAAAAGTACACCCGCAAGGACGCCGCGTGATAAATCGTGCGTCATGACGACAGTACCGACTGTAATGACCATCACGGCTGTATCGGTAATCGGTGCCTTATGAAATTTAGTTAAGGAAGACCAGTCGAAGGTTCCGACCGAAACCATGATCATAACACCTACGAGCACAGCCATCGGTATTTGTACAAGCAGATCGTTAAATACGATGATCAGCAGCATCATGAAGATGCCGGCAACTAAAGTAGACAATCGTCCACGTCCGCCGGAAGAGACGTTGATGACAGATTGGCCAATCATCGCACAACCGGCCATACCACCGAAAAGGCCGGAGACAACGTTAGCGACCCCTTGGCCGCGAGCTTCTTTGTTCTTATCGCTTTCCGTGTCTGTCATATCGTCAACGATTTGAGCAGTAAGCAGGGACTCTAGCAACCCGACGAAGGCTAAAGCCAGGGAAATCGGAAAGATGATCTGTAATGTCTCAAACGTCAACGGAATGTCAGGCAGTAGGAAAACGGGGAGGGTACTGGACAATTCCCCCATGTCTCCTACCGTTTTAAGTCCTGTCCCTGTTGTAATGGCGATGATTGTCATCACGATGATGGCAACGAGCGGGGACGGCACAGCTTTTGTGAACCTGGGCAGAATATAGATGATAGCCAGTGAACCTGCAACCATCGCATACATCGCCAACCCTGCTCCTTCAAAGTGAACGAGCTGAGAGGAGAAAATAAGGATGGCCAGTGCATTCACAAATCCGACCATGACGGAGCGCGGAATAAAGCGCATGAACCGGCCGATTTTCAGAACACCAAGCAGAAACTGCAGGATACCTGTCAGAATTGTGGCGGCAAGCAGATACTCGAGTCCGTAATCTTTGACCAGAGTAACCATCAAAACAGCCATCGCACCTGTAGCAGCGGATATCATCCCGGGACGTCCGCCGATGAATGCGATGACGACAGCGATACAGAAGGAAGCGTACAAACCTACCATGGGGTCGACTCCAGCTATGATAGAGAATGCGATTGCCTCAGGGATGAGCGCCATAGCGACGACCAAGCCTGAGAGCACATCGTTTTTTACGTTTCCAAACCATTGTTGTTTAATTGTAAGAGTGTTCAATCGTGCACCTCTTTCCTTGTTATTTGAACTGTCCATGACAGTCCTTCATTCCGGCAAGAACGATGAGATTATAACACTTATTCCAGATGAAACATAATGCGATGTAAGCGTGAAAATCCTGTTCATGCGCTTATATTCTTATCTTTACTCTTTTATTCTCTGTTTTTCGCAATTCGGATAGTGGGGTGAATATACGTGGAAACAATCATGGTAGAATAAGGATAAGAAGGGGGGAGGAACCATGTTCGCGAAGATATTAGTTGCTGCTGACGGATCCAAGCACTCGTTCCGGGCTGCAGAAAAAGCGGGGGAGCTTGCAGCAATGCAGGAAGATGCGGAGGTGACCGTTCTTTACGTAGTGGATAAAGAGAAAGCGAAGTCGGATGTGTTAAATGCTGGTGACAAGGAGACAATCGATCAAAGGAGAAAGGAAAGGCTTCAACCTGTGGAAGCTATTTATAAGGAAAAAGAGGTCCCTTTTCAAACGGTCATCTGTCATGGGGACCCTGGTCCGACTATCGTAACCTACGCTAACACGGAAGCCTTCGACCTCCTTGTTATCGGGAGCCGGGGATTGAATACTTTGCAGGAAATGGTGCTGGGAAGTGTGAGCCATAAAGTAGCGAAGCGTGCCGACTGCCCTGTCATGATCGTCAAATGAAGAGAAAGGCTGTTTCAGTAATAAAAGGCATGGGGAGTCCCCATGCCTTTTGATCAGCTGATTTTATGATACTTCTCTCTGACCATTTTATTTAATAGGAGATGGCCGAGGGTGATTAAGAGTAATAGGAAAGCAAGTACGATTCCGGTAGTCATCCAAAGTCCTTCCAGGCTGCTGTGCCACAGGAAGAAGATGAACAATCCGAATAGGACTGCTTCGACAGCGAGAGGTACAATCGTAATGAACCGGCCCTTGAATACTTCCCGTTCATCTGTCCAATTCAATTTCGGACTGTACAGGTCGATCAGCATTCCCCCGATGCCGGCAAGCCAGCTCATAGCCAGGGAAAGAAGGAACCAGATCCCCCAGATAAGCAGTGGAACTTTGAGTACGATCAGCGCCCCGGCACTGATAATGACCAACGTGAGCAGGTTCATCGTAAAGGAAGTCCACAGCTTACTGAAGATGACAAGCTTTGGCTGGATGGGTAAGTATAAATGATTAAACCAGCTCTTCCCGTCCCGGGAGATAGAAGAAAAGGAAGCTGGATTAACTCCAAGAGCAATGACAGCTACACCAAATGTCCCCAGTATGGCTTTTTTACCGGGAATATCAGCTAACTGTTGGCCGAAGCCGGCCATCGGACCATTCATATCCATTAGAAGGATGACGATCAAAAACACAGGAAAGAACAGGCTCTGCACGAAAATCTGTGTAAAGAACGTCGGTGTCCGAAAGATGACCCGCATCTCTTTCTGCCATAAACGAAGAAGAAGTGGACGTCTTTGCAGGCTTTTATCAAAATCTTCGGATTGGAAAGTGCTGCGTCTTCCGCCGGATAGTCCAAGCACCCCGCGGAAGTAAAGTTTCTGACCTATGGAAGCGAATAGAATAACAGCGGCGATCGCCAAGGCAATCATCAGCAGCAGGTAAAGGATCCCTCCCACACTGGCAGGTTCTGTAAGGGCGATACTGCTGAAATAAGCAGTCGGAACGAATTTCGTTACCATTTCCAGAAGGCCGTTCTGCTCAAGGAGCAGAGCAGCTATGTCGCTGTTTGTCCCACCATCCATACGGATAAGGACATTGATACCGATAGCAAATACAAAACCAAGCATTCCGACGATGATTTTCGTGCGGTCTTTGTTCTTAGAAATATTAGCGAAACGCATGATGAACATGACCAGTATCGACGTCACGACGAACGGAATGATCGGTGTAATCACCCACATGATGATGGAAAAAAAGTAATAAAGCACGCCGGCTCCGCTGTTCAACCCGTAAAAGATTAACGAAGGCAGCAGCAAAGCTGTATTTAATAAGTATAAAGAAAGAAAAGGGACAGCCGATTTCCCAAACAGGATTTGATATGGCTGTAAAGGAAGAGGAATAAAGGATTCAACGTCTTCCGCAAAATAAAATGAACTCAGAACCGTCCCAATGCTTAAGAAAAAGAACAAAATCGTCATCAACACAAATAAAAGTCCGAGAATAAGATTTTCCATACCGAGCGGCTCAAAGGCGGTGTACATATTGCCTATGATACCGTTGAGAAAATAAAGGATCATTAATCCGAAGGGGATGAGTGCAATAACGAGAAAACCGTAGCCCAGCTTTTCACTATTGCTCTTCCCCTGCATGGAGAGCTGCATTTTCAACATGGCTTTCGTCAGGATCCATGCTTTATTCATTTTCCGTCAACTCCAGGAACAGCCTTTCCAGGTTGTCATCTTCTTTGAACTGCTGCCGCATTTCCGTCATATTGCCTTGGAACTGGACATGGCCGTTATGTATAATAGCTACCTCATCACAAAGCTGCTCCACCACTTCTAAGACGTGTGTCGAGAAGAAGACGATCTTCCCTCTGGCGGCATGGTCACGCATCAGCTCTTTCAATGTATAAGCGGACTTTGGATCGAGTCCTGTCAAAGGTTCATCCAGAATCCACACATCCGGGTCGTGCAGCAGCACGCCGGTGACGACTATTTTCTGCTTCATCCCATGAGAGTAGGTTTGAATATGGTCATTCAGTGCATCATAAATACCAAAGCTTTTTGTAAGTTCATCGATTCTCCGGCGTCGTAAATCCTCTGGAACCTCGAAAATATCGGCAATGAAGTTTAAGTATTCGATTCCTTTCAGGCGGAGAAATATATCAGAGCGGTCCGGAACATATCCGAAGAGGCGCTTCGCTTTCATTGGATCTTTTGATATATCAACCCCGTTCAGGGTAATGCTCCCATCATCGATCGGAAGAATACCTGTCATCATTTTAATAGTCGTCGATTTGCCGGCGCCGTTTGGTCCTAAAAATCCGAAGATCTTCCCGTCAGGAATGGAGAGGTCCAGTTCCCGGACCGCCTGTTTGCCGGCGAAGCTCTTGGATATCCGGTTGATTTCTATCATATTTATCTACTCCTTTTATCAACAAGTTCTCACTACATGTACGGTCGAGGGCCGGGAAACGTTTCATTATGTAAGGAAGCACTCCATATGCTCTTCATCAAGGTACCGTTTCTCCAGTTTGACCGCATGTTTCTCCGTACCGTATGTCTTGAATCCAACCTTGGCGTAAAGTCTTTTTGCTGCTTTGTTTTCTGTGACGACGGAAAGGTGAAGCAGTTCGATGCGGATGGCTTTGGCGAATTGCATCACTTCGTTCATCAGCATTTCCCCACCGCCCGATCCGCGGATGGAAGGTGTGACATACATGGCTACGATATTTGCTTTATGTAAGTACTTTGGATGCGTTTCTTTGACAAGGGTGACAACTCCGGACAGTTTTCCGTCTGAAAAAAGTCCGAATGTCCTGGAAAGATCGTTGTCCAGTCTATCTGCCGTTGTTGGAATAGGGTCCGGTCGCTGTTTCTCCTGGGCGTATGTGGTGAGGAAAGCGTCCGGGTTTGTCAGCAGTGCTTCGAGTCGGAGTTCATAATAGTCCGCTGCATCTTTCCCGTTCAGTTCTCTAACTTGCATCGAATTCCCCCTTAGTAGTGGTTCCTAGACTAGCGGAAAACTATGGTAAAGTAAAGAAAGAAATGGAAACCTATGACGGAGGTGCGAGAATGACGGAAAAAGAAAAGATGTTAGCTGGAGAATTATACGAATCGTGGGATGATCAACTCGTTGTGGAGCGGTCGCGGGCGAGACAACTCACCTACGCGTTGAACCATACGAAAGAGTCTGAATCCCATTATAGGAATCAATTGCTGCACGACCTTTTCGGATCCATTGAAGGAGAAATGAGCCTGGAGCCGCCGTTCCATTGTGATTACGGCTCCAACATCCACGTCGGGGACGGTTTCTTTGCAAATTTTGGATGTATCTTTCTGGATGTATGCGCGATTACAATTGGAAAAAGGGTACTGCTTGGCCCGCAGGTGCAGATTTATACCGCTACCCACCCGATGGACAGAAAAACAAGAGCAAGCGGGCTTGAATCGGGAAAGCCGGTCACCATTGGAGATGATGTATGGATCGGTGGAAATGCCGTCATCTGTCCCGGGGTTACAATCTGTGATAATGTCATAATTGGTGCCGGCGCTGTCGTAACGAAAGACGTCCCTTCCGATGTTTTCATTGGAGGAAACCCTGCGTCTATCATTAAAGAAGTGGAATAAGGGCTATGGGTGGTCGTTCTTTCATTTTTTCGTTATCATACTATATGGTGAACACATACGTAAGAAGATAGAAAGGGTTGAACCTAAATGATTAAACGTAAGAGTCGGAGAGAAATTGAGAAGATGCACGAAGCTGGTAAACTGTTGGCAAGTGTACATGAACGTCTACGCAGCTTCATCAAGCCGGGCGTAACGACGATGGAAATTGAACAATTCGTAGAGAAATACTTGGCGGAACACGGAGCGACAGGGGAACAGAAAGGGTACCAAGGGTATGAATTCACAACATGTGCTTCCATTAATGATGAAATCTGCCATGGATTCCCTCGCACCGAGAAATTAAATGCCGGCGATATCGTAACGATTGATATGGTTGTAAACTTGAACGGCTACCTTGCTGACTCTGCCTGGACGCACGCGGTTGGAGAAATCAGTGAGGATGCCCGTAAGCTGATGGATGTAACGAAAACGTCCCTTTATAAGGGGATTGAGCAGGCAGTGCCGGGTAACCGCATTGGAGATATCGGTCATGCCATTCAAAGTTACGCAGAAGGAGAAGGGTATTCTGTCGTCCGTGACTTTACTGGACACGGCATTGGTGAATCCATTCACGAAGACCCATATATCCCTCACTTCGGAGCTGCCGGTAAAGGGGCACGTTTGAAAGATGGTATGGTCATTACGATTGAACCGATGATCAATATTGGTGGATGGGCAAGCCAGATGGATGAAAACAACTGGACAGCACGCACCGTAGACGGATCCTTGTCTGCTCAGTACGAGCATACCATTGCGATTACGAAAGATGGTCCAATCATCTTAACAGAGCAAAGCGAAGAATAAAGAAAAAGCCCGGCAATGGATGCCGGGCTTTTTCGTATAAAAAAACTCCCCGGAAAGGGGAGTTTATACGTCCTTATTTTTGAACGTTAGCTGCTTGTGGTCCACGCTGACCTTCTTCGATTTCGAAAGTTACAACTTGACCTTCTTCAAGAGTTTTGAAACCTTCTTCTTGAATTGCAGAGAAGTGTACGAAGACGTCGTCTTGACCTTCTACTTCAATAAATCCGAAACCTTTTTCTGCGTTAAACCATTTTACTGTACCTTCAACCATGTACAATTACCTCCTGCGTGGAACATCCACATTGTATTACTATTCTTGCTCTCTTCAATTCCATCAAGACGACATCTTTCAAAACATCTTCTCTTGCATGAATCTGATTGAACAACGAATAATTAACATCAGTATAACAGATGGCCCAATTGAATGAAAGCCCTATCTCGAAGAAAGTTGCCATTAATTTGGATGTTATTCCTGGGGCTGTTTTGTGTACGCTTTATTCAGCAGAGCGAAGAGGCTTTTCTCTACAATCGCATCCACATCCCCCTTAGGAATCCTGACTAATTCCGGCAGAGAATATCCCTGTTCGAGAAGGTGGGAAACAACGAGCCATCCGGTGTAATTGGCCTCTTTTTCGTAACCGGATGCGCCTGTACCTTTTGTAAAGGAATAGAGTGCTTCATAATCCGTCCGATGGAGGTGTGGAAGAATGTTGATCATCACCCGGTTAGGTTCACGGGTACATCCCTCCTGATCCCACGTGAAGCAGGGGTCAAATCTGCTGTCGTCCTCGAGAAGAGCCTGAGTCGTATGGAGAGCGACCCCTTCCTGGAATAGGAGCTGTCCAAGCGTCCTGGTGAAGCTCGGGGCAAGACCCGAACGGCTGCAGTGTACGACTCGGGCCAGTTCCTGAATCAACCGGGATTCACTCGCTTCCAGCTCAACCGGGAAGCAGAGGGTATAAGTATCTTCTTCTTTAACGATGAAAGGGTCCGTTTCAAAGGTGCCTACGAAGAACAGCACGGTCAAAGATATCGGCTCTGTGTACCGCATTGTTTGTTTTATATAATCGAAACGATCGTTCAAGTCCACCGGGTCCATTTCAAAATACTTGATCCGTTCGTAGGCGAGAGGGTACTGTCCCCACCCATATTCAAGCATTTCTTTAGCGAGCTGGTCATTCTGGTATCCCGGAGGTGTGTGGGGAAAAGCGTAATGTTCCTTCCAAAGGCTTAAGCGTTCATGCGGAGGTGTTTTGGATGCCAAATCATAAAACGTTAAGAAACGATCCAACATTTGTTCACACTTGACAGCAGTCATGATGATCTCCTCCCAATGGATTATGGTTTATTTAAGAATTCCAATCGTTTATTCCACACTTCTTGAGCATCACTGCCGATCCAAATCAAATGACTGTCCGAGTCGACTTCAAATATTTCACAAT
Organism: Halobacillus sp. BAB-2008; assembly: GCF_000328325.1. Lineage (NCBI taxonomy): Bacteria > Bacillati > Bacillota > Bacilli > Caryophanales > Bacillaceae > Halobacillus > Halobacillus sp. BAB-2008. The sequence goes on from NZ_ANPF01000021.1 coordinate 74,274, forward strand.
CACGGACGTTTGACTTCAAGAGAACGGCATGGGCATAGGGGACGGAGCGGTCATAGTGGGAATACATCCCAAGTACCGGTACTTCCAGACGATCCATCACCGGGACCTGATGTCTCAAATCTGTCCGAAATCCTTTGCCGGAACGGGAAGTGGCAATCATGTCATAAATGAAGCGACGGTCGTTTGTAGACAACTCCCGGACGATATGATCGGCATCTTTCGTTGTTAACTCTGCCAGCATCTGTTTGATGACGAGGTCCGGAAATAAGGTAAGCATCGTCTTCAAACTTTTCCAAAATACTTTCTCAGCCGGGCCGAATAACACTTGTGCCCGCCGTCTTACTTTTTCTTCCCAAGGCATGGTCATTGCCGCTTCCATGATCAGCTTGGACACACGATCAGGGTGATGCAGTGCCAGGGCGATGCCGGTAGGACCTGCGGCTGATACAGCAATGACATGGACCTTCTCCAAACGTAAATGATTGAGAACTTCAATGATCGTATCGGCGAAAGCGTCAGGCGTGCGTCCTGTGGATATATCCGTTCCATCGTATCCTGGACGGGAAATCGTAAGCAGGGAATAGCCTTCATAGACAAGGCTGCCGTGGGAAAGGTCGGTTTCCCTGGTGCAGTGCCCGCCTTTCAGAAGCAGCACAACGGGGCCGACTCCTTTATATGTATATTCAACGACTCCTTTGGACGTATCGAGTAATGCTGTCGTCATGAAATCAGCCCTTTCTTTCATTTTCCATAAATTAAATATAAGCTATAATGAAGGAAATTGAAACATCAGATGATTCTGAAAAAAGAGGTGGGAACATGAGAATTGTGTCGATTTCTCCTAGCAATACTGAGATTGTCGCGTATTTGAATCAGACACATCTGTTGGTTGGTGTCGACAATTATTCTGATTACCCGGTGGAAGTAAAGAAGCTTCCAAAACTTGGCCCGGATTTGTCCATAGATATGGATAAAGTGGCTTCTTTGAAGCCTGACCTCGTCCTTGCGTCGTTATCCGTTCCGGGAATGGAGAAAAATATCGAAGCACTGGAAGACCGGGGCTTGCCCTACATTATATTGAAGGCGGACAGTCTTTATGAGATCGGCGAGGAAATCAGGAAAGTAGGCACAGCTCTTGGAGTAAAGCGGGAAGGAGAAGCAAAAGCATCGGCATTTCTCGCAGAAATTGATTCCTATCGACAGAAAAACAGGGAGGGTGGGATTCGTCCTTCTCTTTACTGGGAGTGGTGGCCCAAACCGGTGTTCAGTCCTGGAGGTAAGAACTGGTTGACGGAAATAAGCGAGCTGGCTGGTGCTGTCAATATTTTTGCTGACAAGGATATCGCTAATTATAAGACCGATTGGGAAGAAGTGAAGAGGAGAGATCCCGATCATATCTGCATGGTCTGGGTCGGCGTTGCGGAGGATAAGATGAATCCCGATCTACTAAAGAAAAGACCAGGGTGGAACGGGCTTAAGGCGTTAAAATACGAGAGGATTCACGTCTTGGAGGAATCGTTGTTCTGTCGTCCTGGTCCACGTCTGCTGGCTGGACTTAGACAGCTTGATACTTTACTAAATGAAAAAAGAGACGGATGAATTTCCGTCTCTTCGCCGGGCTAATGGATGTTTCGCTTATGCTTCGGCACCGCGAGCTCTTTGAAGTTTTTTGCGAGCTCCTCCAATTGGGTCGTCAGGAGCTCTCCTTCCATTGGAAGCCCATGACCGGTAATCGCTACTCCAGGGTTCAGTGCAGCCAATGCCTTGACGGATTTTTCCGCATCGTCCCAGTTATGAGTGAAATAGGCAGGTGGCCCATGGACGTGTTGATGTTGAATGAACACAGCCATACTTGACTCCTGTTGAACCGTGATAAAGGCGTCGCCTGCGATCAGCGTCCTGTCCTGCTTTCTGAACAAGGAGACGTGTCCCGGTGTATGTCCCGGGGTGTGAACGATACGCCAATCCTCTAAAAAAGGAAGTGTTCCATCTTCCGGAAGCGGGTGAACGTATTTGCTCAGATCGACCGGATCTGTTGGGAAGAACGGGGACAACAGCGAGAAGAGCCCGCCTCCAACTGTAGCATCTCCAACCGGATAATCCCGTTTGCCTGTTACATAATCCATCTCCAACGGGTGAATATATATGGGTACTTCCCAATGGTGTGCGAGCTTCTTCGCAGATCCGACATGGTCGAAGTGACCGTGAGTGAGGAGAATCGCCCGCGGGGGATTGTCCTGTCCAAACCTTTTTTCTGCCGCTTCAATAATCCGTTTGCTGTAATGAGCTATGCCGCAATCGATCAATACCCAGTCCTTGGTGTCCTTGTTTCCTATAAATACCACATTTGCAATCAGTGTTCTATAAAATGCAAGGTCCGGAAGAACTTCCTCTGCCTCTGCATGCCCCATATGCCAATCGTCATTCGAATGTTCTCCATGCTCGAACGTTTCCAATCGCTTCACCTCTTTCTTTTCCTTTCTTTATTTTGAGTGGTTCGCTCCTGCTTTATTCAAGAAGAGGGGATGCGGAAACAGGAAATGGTAATAAGGCTTCCGATCTGCGTTAAAGGTATGGCTTTTCCTGTCAATATTTCTTCTGAAAGCTGAAAAAAAGAGCGCAGAGTGCGCTCTTTTTACCTTTGTTCAATTCACTTTTCGATATGTTTCTTCTGCTTTCGGTGTCAGAGTCCTTCCCGTCAATCCGAAAAGGATCGTGAGTATCGGACAGAGGATACAGAAGAAGGCGAAAGGTAGGTAATCCAGCACCGAAACCCCGAGAACGTCGGCAAGGAAGACACCGCACACGCTCCACGGAACGAGCGGATTGATTACTGTACCGGCATCTTCCAGTGTCCGGGAGAGGTTCTTCTTCGCAAGACCTGCTTTCTCATACACGCTTTGGTATGCTTCTCCTGTCAGAAGAATGGAAAGGTATTGCTCTCCGATAGCAACATTGATCCCGATGGCTGTGAGTGCTGTCGAAACGGTCGCTGCCCGTGCGGACTTCAAAGTGCTCTGAACGCTGGAGAGAACGGCTGGTATCACTCCTGTAACAAAGAATAATCCTCCTAATGCGAGTGCCAGAATGACGAGAGAAACGGTGAAGAGCATTCCGTTCATCCCGCCACGGGTTAGCAACTGGTCGATGACTTCGTTTCCAGTCGTTCCCTGAAAACCTCCAAACCAAGTACTCCATAATGCCTGCCAGTCAAGGATTCCCCGTAAACCTGCGATGACAGTGGCAGTCATACTGCTGATGGCGAGAGATAAGAACGCCGGTCTTTTGGTCATTGTCATGATAACTAAGACAAGAAGAGGAATCCAAGACGTCCAATGCATCAATCCGGTGTCCACAAGACCGATACGAAATTCATCCAGTGCTTCTGTATTCGTCGATGCATCAGGAGACAGAAATATGAAAAGCACGAAAGTCAGAATGGAAGCCGGAATAGTCGTCCAGGCCATATTTTTGATATGATCGAATAAGTCGACCTTTACGACGGTAGAGGCAAGGTTGGTCGTATCTGACAATGGAGACATTTTATCTCCGAAGAAAGCACCGGAGACGATTGCTCCCGCTGTCATGGGTAAGGAAACATCTGCGGACTGTGCTACACCCATAAAGGCGACACCGACAGTTGCTGCGGTTGTAAAAGAACTCCCCAGGGCGACGCCTACGATGGCTGTGACCGCAAAGATGATGGCCAGGAACCAAGGACCTCCGGCCAGCAGGAAGCCTGTATTCATAAGTACGGGAATGGTACCGCTCGCCATCCAGCTGGAAATAAGTATTCCGATGACGAAGAATAACAGAACGGCTCCCATTCCCGTCTGAGCACCTTCGACCATACCGTGCTGCAATTGCTTAAACGACATCTTCTTTAAGAGACCGTAACCGATCATGATGAAGATGCCGATCAGAATCGGTACATGGGGAGTTGCCTGCAGACCTATAATGAAATAACTGATGACTCCCACTGTGATCAAAAGCATAATAATGGATTCTATGATGCCGGGCAGTGATTTGGGCTGTAAATGTAACATATCCTATTCCTCCTGTTCTTTTCTGCATACAAAAAAGCCTCGTCCTGGATCAGGGACGAAGCTTTACTCCGCGGTACCACCCTTGTTGGTAAGATAACTTACCCGCTCATTTGGTGTATCATCTGCAGCGAACCCTGTAATTCAAAGTTGGAAGGGCCCGGATTTCCACCATTTCATCCGGTCTCTGACTGCTGCTCTTTCCACTTCTACTTCGGAGTTCCTGATACGTATATATTCTTTTTCGCTTGAACGCTTTTGTGCAATGAAGTAAGTAAATACATAATATGAAAAACAAGGCTCCATGTCAATGGTTTTTTATGCTAGTCTATTTTCTTTGATCTTGATATTCTGTATATTGTAAATATTGTGAAGTTCTTAGTCGATCAGGAGGGGTTGCTAGATGGGAGCATCACTAATTGGAACGCCTGTTCCGGCGACACGTTTACATATGGTAAGGAACGGGATTGTTGCAGGTATGCCGATCATGCTCGGTTATCTCCCTGTAGCCTTGACCTATGGCGTACTGGCAGGGAGGTCGGGGATGACTATGGTGGAATTGACCTTAATGAGCGTATTGGTGTTCGCCGGAGCTGCGCAATTCCTGGCTGTAGGTATGGTGGCTTCGGGAACCGGAATCATCGAAATCATCCTTGCTACATTCGTTCTTAATTTTCGTCATTTTATCATGAGCTTTTCTTTTGTCAATCGTTTAAAAGGGATTGCCGTTAAAGCCAAGCTTCCGATGGCGCTTGGACTTACGGATGAAACGTTTGCTATGTCTTCCTTATATAAGGATCCTGCCGACGAGCGGCATGGAGCGTATTTCTATGCGTCTCTTATTTTGACTGCTTATGTTTCCTGGGTTGCGGGTTCTTTCTTCGGAGGAGTGCTCGGGGATGTCATGCCGGAACGTCTGAGTGACAGCATGGGAATTGCGTTATATGCGATGTTTATCGGACTATTAATTCCATCTTTAAAAGGGAGTGTTCGAGTCGCATCCATAGCAGGAGCGGCTATGCTCATTAATTTTATTTGTCAATCCTTTGAGATGAGTGAAGGATGGTCGATTGTTCTCGGTACGGTAATCGGCGGCTTCCTCGGGATATGGATGCCGGATGAAGAAGGGGGAGAAGGTAAGTGATCGTTTGGATGATTATCGGAATGGCCGTTGTTACAGCCATCCCTCGCATTGCTCCGGTCTGGATTGCCGGGTTCGTCAGCTTTCCTCCTTGGGTGGATCGGTGGTTAAATGCCGTTCCTTATGCCGCGTTAGGAGCGTTAATCTTTCCTGGTATTCTGCGTGTAAAGCCGGATGCCCCGCAGGTCGGTATCATTGCGGGTCTTGCGGCCGTTTTGTTAGCCTGGCTGAAAGTACCTGTCATAGGAGTGGTTCTTGGTGCGGTCATCGTGGTGTTCCTCCTGACGTTGTAGGCACACCTCTGGTTGGGGTGCATATCGTATAAGGATAATTCGCGGAAGGGATTTGATCGTTATGTACCGACAACAATGGTTTCCTTTCGGGCCGCCGGGACGACCGCCCGGCCCTTCAGGCCCCCCTGGACCTCCAGGGCTCCCACCCGGGCCTCCAGGACCGCCGTTTGGAGGTGGAAGTGGTGCAGGACAGCTGCCGCCCCCTCCGCCCCCTCCTCCGCCGGAACCGCAGCAAAATCAGTTCCAGTCTCCTGCCCCCCTTGCTGTGGATCCGCAGTCTCTGTTCGGCTGCATGTACCGGAATACGTGGATTCGCTTAGAGAATGGCAGCTCTTTCTGGTTTTATCCGACGTTCATCGGGAGGACGTCGGTCGCGGGATACAGATGGCAGCGCCGCCGGCAGCAATGGGTTTATACCGGTTTCGACACCCGGTTAATAGCAAGCTTCCAGTGTAGATAAGGGAGAAAGGATGATGCCCTCAGGTATCATCCTTTTTTATTGACGGCCGCAACGGGAAGAAGACTGCTATTTACAAGGCATTCTGATACAATAGAAGCATCTTAAGTGAAGGGACGAGTACCATGCCTGAAGTAAGAACGGCCCGTTTTGAAGATGCAGCCACTATAGCAGAAATACATGTGAAAAGCTGGAAATCCACGTATGAGGATCTAATAGCAGAGAAGGACTTAAGCAATACGACGGTCGAACATCGAATCGCGTTATGGGAAACCGTCCTGAAAAAACCGGTGAACGGTCAAATTGCCTATGTCATTGAGAACGATGATCACGAGCCCGTAGGATTTGTTTCCGGGGGGAAAGAGCGGACGAAAAACTACGGGTATGATGGAGAAATATATGCGATTTATTTATTGGAAGAATACCACGGAAAAGGATACGGAAAGCAGCTGCTGAAAGCATTTACGGAAGGAATGCTGGAAGCCGGATATCAATCGCTGCTCGTATGGGTGCTGACCAATAACCCGTCCAGCCGTTTTTATATTAAATATGGCGCCGACCCGGTGGAAGCGGAAAAGGTGACCATCGGACAAGGAACATACGAGGAGACAGCGTATGGATGGCGTAACCTTTTAGATCTTTTAGGAAAATTAAACTGAAGAACAGCCCCTGCTGGAATTCCAGCAGGGGCTGTTCTTAATCCTCTTCTTTTTCGTAGGGCTCGATGTGAATGTGGGCATAAGTAATGTTGTTCTCTTTCTCCAAGTGGTCTTCGATTTCATCTGTAATGTCATGCCCTTGTTGAATGGTGATGTTGGGATCGACGTGAATGATCGCATCGACCAGTGTTTTGTTTCCTTGAAGACGCGCTTTCACATCCTTTACCGCCCACACTTCCGGATGAGAAGCAATGGCTTCACGTATGTGCTCCAAGTCCCCTTCATCGTATCCGTCGGTAAGGGTATGGGTGGAGTCCTTGAAAATATCCCAAGCGGTTTTGCATATGATGAGGCCTACGATAAGACCTGCCAGAGGGTCCAGCCAAAAGACTCCGAACTGGGCGCCGAATATCCCGATAGCTGCGCCGATACTGACAAGGGCGTCGGAGCGGTTATCCTGTGCTGCGGCATAGACGGCACTGCTGTTGACCGACTTAGCAAGGTTTAAATTATAGCGGTAAACGCCATACATAATGACAGCGGCGACAAGAGCGGTCCAGGCGGTCAGCATCTGCGGCTGCGTTGATTTCTGTTCCAGGATGTCCTGAACGGTACCGATAATTACTTCCAGACCGACGGTCATCATGATAAACGCTGCAATCAGGGAAGCGATTGTCTCTGCGCGGAAGTGGCCGTAGTGATGATCAGCATCAGGCGGCTTCCTGGAAATTTTCAGCCCCACCAGTACAGCGATAGAGGCGATTACATCGGTTGTATTATTCAATCCGTCGGCTCGAAGCGCTTCGGAATCACCGATGGAAGCAATCGTCAGTTTGGCGATGGAGAGGATGACGTAGGCAATGATACTTACCCAAGCTCCACGCTCACCTTTCTTCAAATTATCGTAATCATTCATTCTTCAACCCCCGATGTATTCGGATAAAAGCAAGATATAGCTTACCAGATACATTTTCGTTGAGTCTAGAGAAAAAATGCTTTCCACAGGCATCTTGCTTGGCTGAGGTAAGGATAGTTGCCTTTGTTCAAAAACTCAATGGTGTTTAGTATGTGGAATCTTTTTGATAATAAATATATCTGATAATTAAATCTATTTGTTTCCATTTAGAGGCAATCGGGTATAGAAGGCAGTGTATTGTACGAAGAATATGACAGATAGTAGGAGAGTAACGATTTTACCTTTAACTTAAAAAAAGGAGTGATCTGTATGTCTCAAGTCAAACTGGCAATCATTTATTACAGTTCGACAGGAACGAACTATAAGATGGCGAAGTGGGCGGAAGAGGAAGCGAAGAAAACAGGAGCAGAGGTGAAGCTTCTTCGCGTCCCGGAGCTTGCACCGATGGAGTCCATTGAGCAGAACCCTGCCTGGAAAGAACATTACTTACAGACGAAGGATGAAGTGGAAGAAGCGAAGGTGGATGACATGGACTGGGCTGATGCCATTTTGTTCAGTGTTCCCACCCGTTTCGGTAACGTACCGGCACAGTTTAAGCAGTATATGGATATGGCGGGTGGACTTTGGTTCCAAGGGAAGCTCGTCGACAAAGTGGTCAGCGCCATGACCTCTGCGCAAAACCCTCATGGAGGACAGGAATCGACACTCCTGAATCTCTACACGACTATGTTTCACTGGGGGGCACTCATTGCTGCGCCCGGATATACGGATGATGCAATATTTGCTTCCGGTGGAAATCCCTACGGTACAAGCGTTAGCGTCGATGCGGATGGCAATATGAAAGAAGATATTGAACCGGCCGTTCGTCATCAGGTCCGACGCACACTCGATGTCGCCGGTAAAATTAACAGGTAAGGGAGAAAGCAGCTTCTTAAGAAGCTGCTTTTTTTATGTCGGAAAACCCTCAGCAATGCAGAATACAATCTCCTTCATCGACGTTGGAACGATTCCACCTGCCGGCCCGGCTCCTTCTCCTGGATACATGACTGCTTCAAAAAGCGCGTCTATTTTTATTTCAGACGTGTATAGAATCGGATACGAATTCCAATTGGTTCTTAATTACCATTTTTTGTTTTAGAGGTAAGGTGGGAATCTTGGAATCAGCCCTCTATTAATGCGTTTTTGCAGGTTTATAAATTTTTAAAATGGGAATCATATAACTAAATATTCAGAAAACTTGTTGCGTTTGCTTGATAAATCCTGCATAATGAAAAAAAGCATGAAGGGGGTATTCAAAATGAGAAAGCAAAAGATCATTTACGTTATCCGTCGGGACCCCGAATACAAAGGGAAAGAGATTACGGCAAAGAGAGAATTGTCCTATGGTATTCAACTTGCCTCACGTCTGCTTTTAGATCACTTAAGTTATCAATTCAATAAAGAACGCCTGGACGAGCAGATAAACCGGGCCATTGATAACCATGACCGCGAAGAATTCGAGCGCTTGAGTAAACAATATCAACCCTTCACATGGGAATAAATGATAAAGCCACTGGGACATGCAGTGGCTTTTTTTAATGGAAAGAGAAGGGTTTCCCATATGCAACATCTTCCTCTGAGTGTTATAGTAGACTATATGAATACAGATATAGGAAGGTAATAACATTGAAAAAAGCACTGGCAATAACTATGATCAGCCTGTCGCTGACTGCGTGTTCCATCAACACTCAAACGACAGAGCAGAAGGACGAAACCGTTCCGGCTTCGGCGGAACAGAAGCAACAGACATCCGAACATTGGCAGTCTCAGGAAACGAAGCAGGAGCAGTCCGAAGACATAGCCTTGGAGGATGGGACAGTACAGGTTGGTGAGCCGGAGAGCATCACCGCTGTGGTCAACAAGGAAAGAAAGCTGCCCGGTGATTATGTACCGAATGATCTGACCGTTCCAGACGTCCCGTTCTATTTTGAAAAATTCCAGGAGAAGAAGCAGCTGCGTGAACCTGCGGCACGGGCTCTGGAGGATCTGATTGCTGCTGCAGAGGCAGATGGGATGAACATCGTCGCTGCCTCCGGTTATCGCTCGTATGACCGTCAGACGGAAATTTACGATCGCAATGTGGAGATATACGGAAAAGAGGAGACCGATACCTTTTCCGCCGAACCTGGTACAAGTGAGCACCAGACAGGGCTTGCCATGGACGTGACGTCCGCTCAAATGGCATTCAAGCTCGATCAATCATTCGGGGAGACACCGGAAGGAAAATGGCTCGCTGAGCATGCTCACGAATATGGATTCATTATCCGATATACAGAAGGAAAAGAAGACATAACAGGTTATACGTATGAGCCGTGGCACCTGCGGTATGTAGGGACGGAATACTCTACGGAAGTCCATGAAGAATCCAAGTCATTGGAAGAATTTTTCGGTTTTTATAAGGAATGAGTAAAAAAAAGAACTCCCTTCCAATGAACGGGAGTTCTTTTTTTCAAGAAGTGATGTTTAAGGAGCAGGATGCTTCAAATGGGACGCTGCTTTAAGGGCTGCCGGTAATACTTCTTTTTGCTGTTCCGGAAGCTATCCCGGGACCAGCACTTCTTTCATGCAGTCCGCAGCTGTCCAACGTTTCTTTTCATCGTACACTCCAATACAAAAGCTATCTTAATAGCAGATGCCGACTCTTTTTTGGGGGAATCGGCTGTCGATCATTTCCTGCATAGCAAATTCCGCAGTATCTGTAACCGTTATTTTTTTGCCGTCTTCCGGCAGTTTGTTTATTTCATAACGCACAATTCCTTCTTTTCCACCGTCAGGAAGGTAAGTGGGGCAGATAATCGTCCATTCAAGGTCTGACGCTTGCAATAGTCGATAAACCTGGGCGTGTTCTTCCGCAGCGAATGTCTGCTTCCGCTTGGATTCATTGGTTTCAAAGCGGAATTTCCCTTCCTCGTGCCGGCTGTTCAGTATGCCGGCGGTTCCAATAGTGACAATGCGGCTGATTCCCTTTTCCTTCATTACTCGAATAATGTGAGGAAATGATGTGGTTAATGTATCTGTTTTATCCGTACTCAGGCCACTGAAAACAAGATCGCAGCCATCCAGGGTTTGTCTGACGGCTGCCTCTTCTTTCGTATCTCCGACGATAAGCTCCGCACCCGGGATCATCGCTTCTGCTTTCGAGCGGTCTCTTACCAACGCTTTTACGGCGAACCCTCTTTTTATGGCATGCTTGACAACAAGCGAGCCAACTCGTCCTGTTGCTCCAAATACAGCTATTTTCATATAGATCAACTCCGTGTTTCTCAATTATCTTATTTCTTTTTCCTTACACACAAGACTCCTATGTAAACACTCGTCCATTTTAGACGCTACAAAAAAAGGGAGCCCGTTGCAAGGCCCCTTTTCACCACATTATACCCACTTGAGAGATCAAGCAATTATGGACGATGTGTTCAATGGTTGCTTGATACGGTCATTATACATAAAAATCAGAAAAATGTAAATAATCTGAAATAAAATAAGTGGTATTTTGTCAAAAAGAATCGGAACGGTACGTGATTGTTCAAAAGATTCTTGATACAATGAAATGGCAGAAAATGAAATGGTGAAAGGGAGGATTCTTATGGATTATCGTATGGAGAAGGATACCATTGGTGAAATCAAAGTGCCAAGTGAAAAATACTGGGGAGCACAAACACAGCGGAGTAAGCAGAACTTTCCGATCGGGGAAGAGAAGATGCCGAAGGAAGTTGTGGAAGGATTCGCTATATTGAAGAAAAGTGCAGCCAGGGCGAATGCAGAGCTCGGGCTTTTAGAAGCGGATAAAGCGGATGCCATCACCTACGCAGCGGATAAGATTATCGCAGGGGAGCTGGAGGAGCATTTCCCACTGGTCGTATGGCAGACAGGCAGTGGTACACAGTCCAATATGAACGTCAATGAAGTCATTGCCTACGTAGGAAACCAATGGCTGGAGGAACAAGGCAAAGAAGCGCGTCTCCATCCAAATGACGACGTAAACAAATCACAAAGCTCGAATGATACGTACCCGACGGCGATGCATATCGCATCCGTAAGAAAAGTCGAAGACGTTGTACTTCCGGCTCTCGTACAATTGAAACAAACATTGAATGAAAAAATGGAAGCGTTTCATGACATCGTTAAAATCGGCCGAACCCATTTGCAGGATGCCACTCCTTTAACATTGGGACAGGAGATCAGCGGCTGGCACCGTATGCTTGAAAAGACGGAAAAAATGCTGATTGAAAGCACTCAATATGTGAAGGAATTAGCTATCGGCGGCACAGCTGTAGGAACGGGGCTCAACGCTCATGTCGATTTCTCTGATCATGTCGTAGCTGAAATCAATAAAGCGACAGGGAAAACCTTCCTTTCTGCACCAAATAAATTCCATGCGCTTACATCTCATGATGAGCTCGTACATGCTCACGGAGCTTTAAAGGCATTAGCCGCGGATATGATGAAAATCGCCAACGACGTGCGCTGGCTTGCCAGCGGTCCACGCTGCGGCATCGGTGAAATTACGATCCCGGCCAATGAACCGGGAAGCTCCATTATGCCTGGTAAAGTGAACCCTACTCAAAGTGAAGCCGTGACGATGGTGGCGGCCCAAGTAATGGGAAATGATGCGACCATCGGATTTGCAGCCAGTCAGGGAAATTTTGAACTGAATGTATTCAAACCGGTCATTGCTTATAATTTCCTCCAGTCTGCACAGCTCCTTGCCGACAGCATCGTTTCCTTTGATGAGCGATGTGCAAGTGGAATTGAACCGAATCATGAACAAATTGAAAAGAATCTGCGCGATTCCTTGATGCTTGTCACAGCCCTGAACCCGCATATCGGTTATGAGAATGCGGCGAAAATCGCCAAGACCGCTTATGAGAAAAATCAGACGCTGAAAGAGACGGCAGTCGAACTGGATCTGTTAACAGAAGAACAATTTGAAGAATATGTAGATCCTAAATCCATGACGAAACCGAACGCAAAGTAAGTAATACCAAGGATTTTCAGCCATCGTGATCTCTTTTCGTTTTATCTCCAAAAATTTCCTCTGTTTTTTTTGACATAAAAAACAGATGTCCGACCCATACTACGATTACACAGGACAGGAGGTGAGACACGATGGCTAACAACAACAGTTCAAACGAGTTGGTTGTACCTGGCGTACAACAAGCTCTAGACCAAATGAAATACGAAATCGCTCAAGAATTCGGCGTACAACTTGGTGCTGACACTACAGCTCGCGCTAACGGTTCTGTAGGTGGAGAGATCACTAAGCGTCTTGTACAAATGGCTGAACAACAGTTCGGTGGATACCAAAAATAAATATTGGTGACGAAGGAGGAAGGGTGAGCCCTTCCTCCTTATTTTTGTTAAAGGAGTCCACTTATGCAGGAATGCAGTGCATGCAATGGCTGGGGGGACCGGGAGTATAACTGCCCGCGATGCCCGAACCTCATGAAGGACGAAGGCCGTGCGGCGGATTATTTCGATGATTACAGTCCTTATCTCGATCAGAATGCCACCGATCTCGTGGACGGAGTGGAGAACTCTGGTACCGGTACATGTGTTCATTTGTTTGTATGTGATTCATGCGGGTGGCAGGATATCCGGCAGATGTAAGGAGAGGAATGAAAAAAAGAATCCGGCATGACCATTATTGGTTCTGCCGGATTCTTTTCGTTTATACGTGAAATCGGTGGCTGTAAAATTGACGTATATTAATGGATGCGAAGTTCTGTATCTTTGTCGAAGAAGTGGACTTTGTTCATGTCGATCGCTAATTCAATCTTATCTCCGCCTTGAATGTCTGAGCGGGAGTCCACACGTGCGATAAATTCCTGATCGTTTACTTTGGAGTACAGGTAGGATTCGGATCCCATTAATTCCGCAACTTCGATATCAGCTGTGATTTTCTTATCCTGGTTGGCGTCAATGAACAAAGGTTCGTCGTGCATATCTTCCGGTCGGACGCCGAGAATAATATCTTTGCCGATATAATTCTGCTCGCGAAGCGGCTTCATCTTACCTTCAGGAACGGCAATCTTAATTTCACCGAGCTCAATGTGCCCATCTGCCAGCGTTCCGTTCAGGAAGTTCATGGCGGGAGAACCGATGAAACCACCGACAAATACGTTATCCGGCTTGTCATAAACTTCTTTAGGAGCACCGACCTGCTGAATAATTCCGTCTTTCATAACGACAAGTCTCGTCGCCATTGTCATCGCTTCCGTCTGGTCGTGGGTAACATAAATCGTTGTCGTCTGCAGGCGCTGGTGCAGCTTCTGAATCTCGGCACGCATTTGCACACGAAGTTTCGCATCCAAGTTGGAGAGCGGTTCATCCATTAAGAACACTTTGGCATCACGTACGATGGCACGACCCAGCGCAACACGCTGGCGTTGTCCGCCTGATAACGCTTTCGGTTTACGGTCTAAAAGAGCTTCCAGACCAAGAATCTTGGCAGCATTGTTTACGCGTCGCTCAATTTCACTCTTGTCCATTTTACGGAGCTTCAGGCCGAATGCCATATTATCATAAACGTTCATGTGCGGGTACAAGGCATAGTTCTGGAATACCATCGCGATATCGCGGTCTTTAGGAGCAACATCATTCATGCGCTTATTATCGATCATGAAGTCGCCGCCGCTGATTTCTTCCAATCCGGCAATCATCCGGAGAGTGGTGGATTTTCCACAGCCGGAAGGACCGACGAAAACGATAAACTCTTTATCGTCGATATGTAAATTGAAATCATCTACCGCTTTCACATTTTTATCATAGATCTTATCGATATTCTTCAACATTAACTCTGCCATGATCATTTCCCCCTGTGCTAATTTTTAAAAACGCTTTCTGAAAACGTTTTCTTATTAGCTTCAGTGTAGCGGAGTTCCTTGATCTGGTAAATGGACAAAGTGCACAAACCTCTGTCGAATTGGTTTGTGCACTTTGTCGGATGTTACTGTTCCATTTGCAAAAGAGCCAGATATACCGGGACTGCCACTTCAAATTTCTTTACATCCAGTCCTGTTCTTTCAATGAATTTGTCGACCCTGTATTGCAGGCTGTTCCGGTGCATATACAATTTCTTAGCCGCGAGAGTCGTGTTGGAACCGGACTCGAGGAACACCCGGATGGTATCAAGCAGTTCCTTCTCCTCGTCCATATCTGAAAAAACGGTTCGTTTCATATAATTCCAATCCTCTCTGTTCAGAGAATCTAGAAAAAGGTACGGCAGGATTTCGATGGAGGACACGACGGGACCCAAATGATAATCGGCTGCAATAGCTGCTGCCCTTTCGGACCAGAGGAATACGGTGCGCGCATCTTGAATATGCGTTTCCGTATCACTGACATAGAAGCGGATGTCGGTATAGAGATCGCTCATCAATATGTCCGGGATGCCTTCCAAAGTGAGCAGTTCCTGATTTTCCTGAAATACTTCTTCAATAATCATTCCTTCCCGGTTATTCTTCCAAAGAATTGGTACTTCCTCCGGGAAAAGCGATTGGAAAGCTTCTTGTATCGATTCCTTATCAGGCGTTGTATCCTTGATGGAGAAGATTAAGAAACGAAAGGCGCGAGGCGGATGGAAATCAGGAGCTTTGTCCTGGCCTTTAAGTATCTGCCGCCATTGGGCTTCTCTTGTCGGCTCCCCGTGCTTCTCGTTGATCGGCGTGAGGAAAATCGACAGCAGGTCTGCTTCTTTATCGTGAAGTGCAGCTTTGTCAATACCGACCAAATCGCCGTCCTCCGTCGTAAACCATTGGAATTTTGCTGCCTCTTTTCTGTTTTTAGGTTTCTGTAATAAGATCGAAGGGTATATACGTGTGAGTTGATCGATTATCGTCATAGCTCGGCTCTCTTCCTTTTCATTAGAATATTTAATAATATAGTAGTACAATATAGGAATTACGCAAAGCGCTGTTATCAAAATAAGATAAAGGGTGTTAGTGGAGAGGAGGAAAAAGACATGGATCAATTGAAGGAAAAAAGCGTCTACGGTCAGGAGACCAAGAATCGGTTGAAGAGAATTGAAGGACAGGTCCGGGGCGTGTTGAAGATGATGGAAGAAGAAAAGGACTGCAAAGATGTCATCACCCAACTTTCCGCTGCCCGTTCTGCAATGGACCGTGCAATCGGGTACATCGTGGCGAAGAACCTGGAAGGATGCATTCGTCAGGCACATGAAGAAGGAGAATCAGCGGAGGATTTAATTAATGAAGCCGTTCAAATGATTGTTAAAAGCCGATGAGCTCGTCGGAATAAAGAAAGCTGTCGCTTCACCGCGTCTGGAACCCAGACCTTTTAGCGACAGCTTTTTTTTATTTCCCGTCTTTCTTATTTTCTGCCTGTTCCGGGATCTCATGGGCTTCTCCTATTTGTTCTCTGCCGTACACAGGGAGGACCGTGCCGCCGGCCATACCTTCATTGATCATACGGTCGACATCCAGCTCATATTTATCTTTTCCTTCGGGAGCTTCCTTTCGCTTCTTCGTCATTTTCTCACCTCCTTTTTTACATTCTGCCCGATATGGCAGAAACGATGAGGAAAGGAAGCGCTTCTTCTCTTATTGGCACGAGACGTGGAAATCGATTATACTTGGTACACTATGATTGGAAAGAAGGTTGAACATGAATCCAGTACTACTCATCATCATGATGGTCGCCATCGGGGCCCTGATTGGTGGTTTGACGAATTCATTGGCTATTAAGATGCTTTTCCGTCCGTACCGGGCGGTTTATATAGGGAAATTCCGACTTCCATTTACACCCGGGTTGATTCCTAAGCGTCAGAAAGAACTGGCGCAGCAGCTTGGAAAGATGGTCGTCAACCATCTGTTGACAGCAGAAGGACTTCGAAGGAAATTGGAGCATCCGAAATTTCAGGAACAGATGACCGCGTTTGCCGGCCGTGAGGTTCAAAAATTACTGCAGCAGGACAAGCCTTTACGTGACCTGCTCAACAAGTATCACGTGGACGTTTCGACCGCTAAGTTGGAACAACAGATAGAAGCATGGGTCGAAGAGCGTTATGATCTGGTTATGGAACGATATCGCACGGTTCCGCTTAAAGAGGTTCTGAAAGAGCAATGGCTGGAACAGGCGGACGAAAGTATAGAAGCTCTGGCCGGACATCTGCAGGCGAGCGTCGAACAATACTTCCGAAGTGGGGAAGGCCGGGAGAAAGTGGAGGCACTCATTGAAAATTATATGGACAACCAAGGTTTTCTTGGCAGCATGATTTCCTCATTCATCGGTCCGGAGGGACTGACGGAGCGTATTTATCCCCTTATACTAAAGTATGTTTCCGATAGAGAGATGAATGACTGGCTGCAGTCGATGCTTCGTAAAGAGAAGGACAAGCTGCTCGAGCAGCCGGTCGGTTTCTTTGAAGATAAGGTCGGAAGCCGGACGATCAGCAAAACTCTAGGCAGGGCAGCCTCCAACGCCCTCCCTGTGGAAGAGTGGATGAACCGGACGGTACAGGAGTGGACAGCTCCTTATCAGAAGAAGATTGTAGAAGAGTTTGTACCTGTGGTCGTTCAGAAATCGATCGTCCTGTTATCCTCGAAGATAGAAGGTCTCATGTCTACGATGAAACTTGCAGACATTGTTCAGGAAGAAGTGGAAGCCTTTCAAGTCGATCGACTGGAGGAAATGGTTCTCGGCATTTCCAGAAGGGAATTTAAGATGATTACGTATCTTGGTGCTCTTCTCGGTGGATTAATCGGAATATTACAGGGATTGATTGTCTTATTGATGGGATAACCGGTAATTCCTATACAGAACGAAATGAGTTTGTTATAGTGGGGTAGGAGTTTTGAAAGAACGAAATCTTAGGAGGTACGTAAATTATGTCAAACCTATACGATCACGCATATGATCTTGAGAAAGCAATCCGCAACAGCGAGGAATTCAACGGACTGAAAAGTGCTTATGAAGCAGTCATGAACGACGAAGCTGCGAAGAAAATGTTCGATGATTTCCGCGAAACACAAATCAACCTGCAGCAGAAACAAATGCAGGGTCAGGAAATTACAGAGGAAGAAGTGGAACAGGCACGCAACGTGGTAGAGCTTGTTCAGCAGCACCCTCAAATCTCCAAGCTTATGGAAGAAGAACAGCGTCTGAACACGGTTATCAATGACATCAGCCGCATCATCACGAAGCCGTTGGAAGAGCTTTACGGTAACCCGGAAGCACCTCAACAGTAAGTAATTCGTACACGCCGCCTGAAAAGGGCGGCGTTTTTTTTTGCCTTTTTAAAGATGAAAAGGGAAAAAACAAGGGAATGCTGTCGATCAAAGCAGGAAAATGAATGGTCATTCACGAAAGAGTATGCATGGTTCAATTCTTATCAACGAAGGGGAATGGATATGAGTCGATATATCATAGAAGAAAAAGATAATGTCGTCCATTTGAAAATCGCCCGAGGGGAGAAATACAATGCCTTGATGCGGGAATGCTTAAGGAATTTGTCCAGGCGCTCCACGATGTAGAGGCGTGTGAGGCGCAGATTGTCGTCCTTTCAGGAGACGGGCAGGGATTTTGTGCGGGTGGGGATGTTACGATGATGACGGAAGTGGCGGATAAAGATGTATTTGCTGCTGTTATGGATCATATTGAATCCATCGTGACGTCGATATTCCGTATGCCTAAGATTGTCATAGCCGCTGTTCACGGACCAGCTGTAGGATTAGGATTAAGCATTGCCCTTTCGGCTGATTATATTATCGCGGATGCGGATGCTAAGCTTTCGATGAATTTCATTGGTATTGGTCTCGCTCCGGATGGAGGAGGTCATTTCTGGCTTCAAGAACGGCTTGGAACCCATCAAGCAAAGCACTTCGTCTGGGCTGGAGAACAGATGACGGCCGAACAAGCTCTCGAGCATAAACTGGTGGATAAAGTTGTAGAGGGAGACATACAGGCTGAAGCGGATACGTTCGCTGCCTATTGGAGCAGGCGTCCATTATCTTCGATGATTGCAACAAAGCAGATCTACCATCAATATCAAATGCCTCAACTGCAGCGTTATCTTGCAGATGAGAGGGAAGCGCAGTGGCAGCTGAGGCAGACCGCCGATCATGAAGAAGGCGTTCGTGCATTCGTTGAAAAGCGAAGACCACATTTTACCGGGAGATAAAAAAGTAGGAAAGCCACGCACCTGAAGATGCGTGGCTTGATTTATTTCATCGGTGAAACAGGACGAGACGGCCGTCCGGAGCTACACAGCGGTGAGTGTAGCTGTCGTATCCCTTCTCTGCTAACTTTTGAGAACCAATATCTTTCGCTTTGTCATCGTTCTCTGCTTCGAATGCTTCATCCAGTACATTTGTGCCGTCCTTTTCGAATACGGTTAAGTAGTAACGCTTCATGGCAATGCCTCCTCAGGTGAATAATCGTTCATTTTCTTACATTGGCTTTTCATACGGGAAAATCCTGCATGGAAGCTGGATTTCTTTTATTTTCCTTGATTATGAAACCTTTTGTTCAAAGAGGGCGTACGTATAGAGTACAGAAAGGGGAGAGAAAGGCATGACATTGAAATTAAAATCTGTGACGAAGCAGTTCGGGTCGTTTACAGCTGTGAATGATTTATCGCTGGAAATACCGGAAAAGCAGATCTTCGGGTTTCTTGGTGCGAATGGTGCGGGAAAAACGACAACGTTCCGGATGATTCTCGGGCTGCTGGATCAATCAGCAGGAGAGATTACGTGGGAGGGCGAGACCGTCGGTTACGATAAGAGTCATTTAATTGGTTATTTACCGGAGGAAAGAGGGCTGTATCCGAAACTGAAGGTTCGTGACCAACTCGTCTATCTCGCCTCTTTACGCGGGATGAAGAAGGCAGAAGCCGTAAAGGAAGTTAAAGCCTGGCTCGAACGTTTCAAAGTGCCGGAGTATGAACAGAAACGAGTCGAGGAGTTGTCCAAAGGAAACCAGCAAAAAATTCAGTTCATATCTGCCGTTTTACATAAGCCGAAGCTGCTGATTCTCGATGAGCCTTTTTCCGGATTAGACCCGGTTAATGTAGAGATGCTTAAGTCTGCTGTCGTCGATTTGAAAGAAGCGGGCACGTCGATTGTTTTCTCTTCCCACCGGATGGAGCATGTAGAAGAATTGTGTGAGCATTTATGCATCATGCATCACGGCCGCCCGGTTGTCCATGGAAAGTTGAAGGACATTAAACGTTCTTTCGGAAAAAAGAATATCCGTGTACATGCGGACTTCGATACGTCCTACTTGGAGGCGGTGGAAGGGGTGACGGCTTACAAGTCCATGTCGGAAGGATGCGAATTGCAGATTGCGGAGGAATCGGTTGCCGGCCGCGTGTTCGAAGCGCTTCATGGGAAAGGATTCGTACGCACCTTCGATTTAGAAGAGCCTACCTTGAATGATATTTTCATTGAGAAAGTGGGGTCTTCCTATGAATAAATTCTTCATTATGATGGGGCATGCCTATAAAAACAGAGTGAAGTCGAAGTCATTCGTCATCACGACGGTTGTGATGGTTGCTCTTATTTTTCTAGTTTCCAACCTTCAATCCATCATCGAAACATTCTCAGGAGAAGAAGACAGCCGGGAAGTAGCAGTCCTTTCTGAAAATCCGGAATGGTACGCTGCTCTGGAACAGACACTATCGACCAATGAAGAGATGGAATTAACGAATTACAAAGGGAACCTCGATGAAGCTAAAGAGGAAGTGGAATCCGGCAATTATGATTCCATTATCGAAATAGAAGCGGATGAATCCGGCCTGCCTTTCGCGACGTATTATGCGGATCAGATCGCTAATACAGGAGAGAGTGAACCTGTCCGCCAAGCACTGGAACAAATGAAGGTCCTTCAGGTGACACAAGATGCGAACGTCGATCCGGAAGTCCTTCAGCAGATTAATCAGCCGGTCGTCTTCGAGTTGGTAGCTTTGGAAGAGAGTGCAAAAACGGCCGAAGAATTGGAACAAACGCGTGGGATCGTCTACATCATGCTGTTCTTTATGTATTTTTCCGTCATCATGTACGGCAATATGATAGCGACGGAAGTGGCGACGGAGAAGTCGAGCCGCGTTATGGAAATACTCATTTCTTCCGTCTCACCTGTATCGCAGATGTTTGCAAAAATCATCGGAATTGCTCTGCTCGGTTTGACTCAGTTTGCCGTCTTTATCCTGGCAGGGTATATTGGCTTGAAACAGAGCGCTGATGGAGGCGAAGATACGTTCCTCAGCTTCATCGGTCTGACCAATATTGAGCCGATGACCATTATCTATGCCGTCATCTTCTTCCTGCTTGGCTATCTGCTTTATGCTACGCTTGCAGCTATGCTCGGTTCTCTTGTCAGCAGACTGGAGGACGCCCAGCAGATCGTTGCACCGATGATCATGATGATCGTCATCGCCTTCTTCCTGGCAATAGTGGGCTTAAGCATGCCGGATGCCACATTCATCACGGCAGCCTCGTATTTCCCATTCTTTACGCCGCTGCTTATGTTCCTGCGTGTAGGTATGCTGGATGTACCCGGTTGGGAAGTAGCTTTATCCCTAGGGGTTCTTATTGGATCGATCGTACTGCTTGCCGTCATCGGTGCAAGGATTTACCGCGGCGGTGTTCTCATGTACGGGAAATCCACGTCACTCAAGGATGTGAAGACGGCCCTTCAATTATCTAAAAAGGAAAAATAAAGCTGGAGATCTGCGGGAGATGGCTTCCGCAGATCTTTTTTGTGTTATAGGGGAACGTGCATTCGTTTCTTTCGTTTGGTAAAATGAAGACAAAGCTTTTGGAAAAGGGGAAAGTCTACATGCATAAACCGATCCGTTTCATCCACAGTGCGGACCTGCACCTCGACAGCCTCTTCAAGACGAAGGGACATCTCGATGATCGTATACTGGAGCAGCTGCGCGAAAGTACCTTCCATGCATTCGATAAGCTGGTCCAGGCAGCTATTGAGCATGAGGTGGATTTTGTGCTGATTACCGGTGACTTATATAATGAAGAAAACCGGAGTCTGAAAGCACAGGTTCACCTCCGGGAAGGATTCAAACGCTTGAAGAAGTTTGGAATCCCTGTGTTTTTAAGCTACGGTAACCATGACTTTACGAAGGGGATGGAAGATCCGATTGAGTTCCCTGACAATGTACATATTTTTCGATCAGAGAATGTAGAACATTTTATATATGAAAAGCAGGGGGAGCCACTCGCTCATATATATGGCTTCAGTTATGAAACAAAAGCGGTGGAAGACAGAAAAGCACTCGAATACAAGCGTACAGGGCCCCGGCATATCATATCGGAATGCTCCACGGCAGCTTGGATTCGAACAGCGATCATGATGTATATGCTCCGTTCACAATAAGTGAATTGAGGGAGCGTGACATGGACTACTGGGCGCTCGGTCATATTCATAAGCGAAGCATACTTTCCGAGGATCCGCCAATCGTGTATCCGGGAAACATCCAGGGAAGATCCATGAAGGAACAAGGGGAAAAAGGCTGCTATCTGGTGGAAAATAAAGACGGAACCTGGAGCCGCAGCTTCCTGCCGCTGCATACGGTAACGTTCGAAGCGAAGAAGGCAGCTTGTTTATCCGATCATCCACAGGCGATTGAACAGGCATTAGACGAAGCGAAGTCGCAAGTCGGTGGAGCGAAGTCTGCTGTTATGCTGGAGGTGACGCTGACAGCAGAAGGTGGAGTGCTCAAGCGATGGGCAGAGCAAGGGACAGTCGATGAGTGGGTGGAAGTCCTGAACGAAGCGGAAGATGTAAACAGGGAAGATTGGATATGGATCGATCGTGTCGTTATTAATGATCAGCCTGGCTGGGAAGAAGCGGAACTTCGACGTGGAAACCACTTTCCTGGTGAGCTCTTAAAGATATCTGATGAGATAGGGGACGCAGAACTGGAGGAATGGCTGGCTCCAGTCTTTCAACATCGGAAAATAGCTAAATATGCGGCAGAGATGTCCAGCGAAGAACGACTTTCCATCATGCAGGAAGCGAAGGCGCTGACCATTGACCGGTTATGGAAGGGAGAGAACAGCGAGTGAAAATCCTCGAGTGGAAAATTTACGGATTCGGAAAATGGAACGACCAGTCGATGGAACTCTCCACTACTCAGGTGAACCTGTTAACCGGCCCGAATGAAGCAGGTAAGTCGACGTTGTATCAATTCATCCTGTTCATGCTTTTCGGTATGAATCCAAAACAAAGGGAACGTTATCTGCCGAAATCCGGCGGAGCAATGGGGGGGCGGTTGGTGATAGAGACGGAAACAGAAGGGGTCGTATCGATCGAGCGCATCCATGATCGTCATAACGGCCGTGCCGTCTGCAGGATGGAAACAGGGGAAGAATATGGGGAAGAATGGTTAGGAGAGCTTCTCGGAGCCGCTGATCGGCATGTGTATCAATCGATATTCAGCTTCAATTCTGAAGACCTTCTTTCCCTGGAGGAAGTTACCGGAGAAAATCTTGGCGAGTTACTGCTGAATATCGGTCTCACAGGGTCCGACGAAATTTATCAAACTGAGAAATGGTTGGAGAAGATGACGGAAGACCGTTTTAAGCCGAAAGGGAGAAAGCCGATCATTAACGAGCAGCTGCAACGATTGGAAACTCTCGATCGCGAGCGAAGAGCGGCTGAAATGGAAGAGAAAGATTACCGGCGATTCCTGGAGGAAGAGAAGCGTACGCGCGAGGAGCTCGATTATCTTGACCAAGCGTGGCAGGAGAATTTGAACCGTCTATACAGAGCACAGCAGCTAATCAAAGCGAGGCCGGTGCTGCTGCAGTATCACCAAACGAAGGAAGAGGCGGAAGGCAAAGATAAGAACCTCCCCTTCCCGGTGTCCGGAAGAGAACGTTACCAGCAGTTAAGAGAATCTCTGCTTCCGTTAGAGTCGGAACAAAGAATGCTGGAAAGCAGGATAGAAGAGCTGAGAGAGGAACAGGCGGAACTCCTGGACAAGGTGGATGAAGATATGGGGGGGTTGGCCCCGTCTGTTTTAGCTGAAAAAGAGGGTTACGAGAGGCTCAGCCATGAACAGGAACAGTTGGAAGAGCGCCGACTGTCCTTGAATGAATCTGTCAACAGGGACTTGAAGAATATGGATGTTCCGGTGGGAGTGGAGGAACTCGACGAGTATACTCTGCCTTTCTATATTGAGGAAACATGGCGTGATCTACATGCAGAGTCCCAAATGGTGGAGCAGGAAGAGCGTCGTATAGAAGAACAGTGGACGGAGATGTCGCGGACTTTTGATCGTGTAGAAGTCCGAAAGGCAGAGATCGAGGAAGAACGGATCAGCAGGGATCAGCGGGACAGGTATGAAAAGCAGATAGAAGCTGCTTATGAGTCGGCTGCCGCTTCCAATCCGGACAGACAGGGACGTACGACAAAGGATCAGCTCTATAAACGGAGAACGGTTGGTGCAGGTGCAGCTGTGGGTTTTGTCCTGTTTATCGGTATTCTGATTGCATCAGGCGCTGGTAATGGATGGTTTTATCTACTCCTCCTTGGACTCGCCGCCATAAGCGGATCAGCCGCCTTTATGAGTCATAAAAGGATCCGCATCCTCGCTGTATCTGCGGCAAATAAGCTTCCTATATCCCCGCACGGTCTGGAGGAAGCGAGAAGACAGATGAAGAGAGAGGAAAAGCTTCAGGCGGAGTGGGAACATTTGCACCAACAATGGAAACGACTCAGCCAAGAGGAGATTCGACTTGAGGAAAAGCGCAGCCATTTGTCGCAGAGAAAGAATAGACTGGACGCCGGCATCGACGAACAGAAAAGTCTGTACCCATTCCTGACATCGTTGCAGCTCGCTTATTGGGAAAAACTCTATCATCTATTGACGAGAGCCCGGGATAAGAAGTTGGAGTTGAATCAAACGGTGAAGAGAATGGAAGAGAATAGAGAGCAGCTTCTTCTTTCTGAAGAGCGGCTGAAAGCTTTTCATCACCAGATGAATTGGGAATTTAACTCGAAGGATGTGCAGAGAGGATGGCAGCGGCTCTCGGACTGGATTCATGAGCAGGAAAGGATCGATGAAAGAAGGCAGCAGCTGGAACAATCCATTTTAGGAATGAAGGAAAAGGCGAAAACCTGCCTGGATCGGATGAAAGTCTATCAGGATAAAAAGTATGAGCTTTTTTCCATGGCAGGTGTTGATAAGGAAGAAGACTTCCTGTTGAAGTCGAAGGAGAAAGAGGAAGCAGAAGATCTTCACGCACGGCTTTATGAACTCGGACAAAGAGTGGAGGGAATGCTGTCGGACGAAGAGCAGCAGGAATACGCCGTATGGTCGATGGTCCCTGACGAATCGTTTCTTCATGCAACAGTGGAGAAATTTCAGGCAGAGAAAGAGCAGCTGGAAGCGAAGAAGAAAGATACCCAGAAATTGCTTGTGGAAACGACAAGCAAGCTTCAATCACTGGAACGTTCCGGTCGGCGCTCGGAAACGGCACATCGTTTTCAAACAGAGAAAGACCGCCTTCAGGAACAAGTGAAAGAGTGGGCGAAATATCAAATGGCACTTCAGTTTCTTAGAAAAACCAAGCAAGCGTACAAGGATGGCTATCT
Source organism: Halobacillus sp. BAB-2008 (assembly GCF_000328325.1). Classification (NCBI taxonomy): domain Bacteria; kingdom Bacillati; phylum Bacillota; class Bacilli; order Caryophanales; family Bacillaceae; genus Halobacillus; species Halobacillus sp. BAB-2008. Next base: position 99,396 of record NZ_ANPF01000021.1, read on the forward strand.
ACCTCGTGTGATGGATGCGGCGGAACGTTATTTTCATAAGCTTACGAAGGGCAAGTACGGGGAGATTTTTCTTTCGGAAGGTACGGAGGTTATACAGGTAAGGGATGGGGATGGCGTCGTCTACAATCCTGAAGAACTATCCAGAGGTACGAGGGACCAGTTGTATGTTTCCTTCCGTCTTGCCTTGGCGGAAACCATGGCGGATTCGTTCCAGCTTCCGTTTCTTGTGGATGATGCGTTTGTCCATTTTGATAAGGATCGTCTTGATACGATGCTGCAGATTCTGGAAGATATTTCTTTGAGGAATCAGGTGCTGCTTTTCTCATGGAGAAGCGACTTGTCTGTGCATTTCCGCTCTGCCCATACGATCGAGTTAACATCGTAATAAAAAGGATGGTGCTCTGCTTATGCGCACGATGCCGTATGATGGAACATGTGTGGAAGTGGAGCATTTTATATGGACAGGAGAAATAAAGAATGAAGTGGAAAGACTGGGATAGAAATTTAAAGATACGTTTGTTTGGAGAAGGGACGATGAATGTACTGTTCTGGGCATTCTTCCCTTTCATGACCATCTTTTTTGAACGTTCTTTCGGAAAAGATCAAGCCGGCCTGATGTTGATCATGTCACAGGCATTTTCGGTCGTCGCCAGTCTGACCGGCGGCTATTGTGCCGATCGTTTCGGCCGAAAGAAGATGATGGTTTTCTCAGCTCTTGGAGAATGCGGGGCATTCGTGCTGTTTGCTGCTGCGAATTCCCCCTGGCTGGATTCACCTTGGTTGACCTTCACGGCTTTCAGCCTGCTCGGGGTTTTCGGAGCGTTATACTGGCCGGCTTCGCACGCAATGGTGGCGGATGTCGTGGAAGAGAAGCACCGCGCAGGTGTTTTCGCTGTGTTCTATACGTCCATTAATATCGCGGTCGTCATCGGACCGTTGATCGGGAGTTACGTTTTCTATGAGCACCGATTTGAGATGCTTTTGACAGGGATCGTCGTTACCGCAGTGCTTGCCTTTGTGCTTTGGTATTTCCTTGAAGAAACGGTGCAGGTGAAAGAGCGTCATAAAACAGAGGGGAAAGGGTTCTTTGCCGTCTTATGGGAGGAATTGGCTGCTTACAGACTCATCGCAACGGACAAGCTGTTCCTCTTGTTCATTGTGGCCGGTGTCCTCGTCGCTCAAACATTCATGCAGCTTGATTTATTGATAGCTGTGTACACAAGTGAAGTCATCGATAATCAAACCCTGCTTGCATTCGGGAATTGGGAATGGACCGTTTCCGGCGAAAGGGCCTTCGGTTTGATTTTGGCTGAAAATGGCCTGCTTGTTGCTTTGTTCACGGTCATTGTCACCAGATGGATGACTCGTTATAAAGAAAAATGGGTTTTTATCGGTTCGAGTCTCTTGTACGCATGCGGGATTGTTTTGTACGGTTTCACGCAATCCATTTGGGTATTTGTCCTCGCCATGGCACTCTTTACGTTTGCTGAATTGATGGTCGTCGGTATACAGGAGAGCTTTGTATCGAAGCTTGCCCCGGAAGATATGCGCGGTCAATATTTCTCAGCTGCATCGTTGAGGTTTACCCTCGGGCGTTTATTAGCACCATTCAGCCTCATCCTCTCCAACTACTTAGGCTTTACCATGACCTTTGTATTGTTAGGAGTCTTCGCTTTGTTGAGTGCCGGAGTATATAGTGTCATGTTTCACAGGCTGGAGAAAAAGGAAAGTGCAGCTTAATGGAGAAGCTTGTTCATAAACTACTTCTTTCCTACATAAGATAGTGACAAATGGGATAGGGAGGATATATCCATGCTATTCGGATTTCCAATTTGGGTCATCTTGTGTGTTGTTTTTATATTTTTAAGCGGCTATATGGCATTCCGTGCAATGAAAGCGGAGCAGAGTCTGGAGCAGGAACATATCGAGAGGGAAGGGCAAGTGTATTTAAAGCGGATGGAACAGGAACGGGAGCGGAAGAAGAAGGCAGTCGTTTCCAAATGAAAAGCCAGGTGAATGCTCACCTGGCTTTTTTGATGGAGTATTATTCTTCTGTCTGCTGCTCGGAATCGGCTTCTTCTTTATCGAAAAGATCTTTGAATTGGTCGATTTTCACATCAGGATTGGCATCCTCGATGATTTGATCCATTTTTTCCTGAATGGCAGCTTGATCGAGCTTGCTGCTCTTCAGTGTGCGTTCAATTTCAGCTTTTTCATCTTCGTAAGAACCTACGTCTTCCACCTCACGCGTATCTGTAAGTTTGATGATGTGGAATCCATAAGAAGTTTGGACAGGGTCACTTACTTCGCCTTTTTCCAATCCGTATGCAGCATCTTCAAACTCTTCAACCATTTGTCCCGGACCGAACCAGCCGAGTTCTCCACCGCTCTCTGCACTTGTATCTGTGGAGTATTCTTTCGCAAGCTCAGCAAAATCTCCCCCGTCGGCAAGTTTCTGCTCGACTTCCTTCGCTGTTTCTTCATCTTCTACAAGGATATGGCTCGCTTGAAGTTCCGTCTTCATGCGGTCATAATATTCCTTCACTTCTTCTTCTTTGACTTCGATGTCCTCAGTCGCTGCTTTTTCCTGCAGTAGGCTTAAACGAAGCGTTTCTTTGAATTCATCTTCATCTTTAATATTGCTCTGTTTCAGAAGGTCTTCAAATTGATCACCGGTTTGGTCTTTGATCTTCTGCAATTCTTTGTCGACTTCCTCATCGGAAACTTCGTAGTTGCTCTTCAGCACTTCTTCCAGGACAAGTTGATTCAGGACTTGCTCTCCAGCCTGGTTTTGCAGTTCCTGGTAGAACTCTTCCTTCGTCACTTCTCCATCTTTTGTTTTCACGACCGCTTCGGACTCATCGGCATCCGATGAACATGCGGACAGGGTAAGTACACTTGCTGCTAAGGCAGCACTTATGACTATTTTCTTCATAGCTTGGACACTCCTAAACCTGTAATGTAGTTTTCCTGACGTAGAGGTTTTATCTTAACAGCCTATGAGTTAATATAACATATTTTCCTTCGTCAGTTCTATATGGACCCTATAAAATGTGTGAATAATTGGTTAATCGACGTTTTTCTTATAGCAGAAGGGGGAATAAGAAGTGGATGCGATGGAAGACATAAAAAAACAGGCCGGGTTAGGAGAACCTGCCTGCCTGCTTCTTATAGTGTATTCAGTACTTCCACATATGATGAAATCAATAAGATTGTAATCAACACATTAATAGTCCGGAAGACGCGGGTTTGCTTTTCATTCGACATTTTCGTCTTTAAGCATAAGGAATGAGTGAGTGAATTAAACACGAATAGAATGACGAGCGCGTACAAGCTGAATCCAATTGCCATGTTGAAGAACCTCCTTTATTCCCTATGAAACTACTCTATCAAAATTTGGATGGAATGAACAGAAAAAACACCCCTCATGATAAAAAACAGCGCCCCTTTTAACGGGCGCTGTTTTATTGTCACGCTTTAGGCTGGTGGATAAGGATGTCGTATCCTTCCTTGGCGTTTTCGATCAGGCATTTCTTCGGTGCTTTCGCGAAATGATTCAGATAAAGGTAATCCGGGAAAGACAGGCCGATGTTCACAGATGCCAGCAGGACAAAGTAAGCGAAGTAGTGAGGGAACATATATCCCATGATCAACGCCGGAAACGTAATTAACATCGTTGGCGCAAGAGCCATAGCGATGGATGTCTGTTTCGAAAGCTTTGTCTTGCATTGGTAGGTGAAAGTCGGAACGCATCTTTTCTTGACCCGGAACTTAACGTGCAGCCTCTTATAACTAAGAATAAGTGGCAGCATGTGCATCAGCCGGTGAATCGACGGCAGAAAGAACATCAGTAATAGAAATGGCAGAAAGCCTCGATCGTTCACATCGTGGCTGCCATGAATCATGGAAAAAGGCAGATACAAAAGTAAAAACGACAGTAAACCTGTCATGAAAGACATGAGTAAAAGACGATTCAAGCCGAATTCTTTATTGATGTTGACTGATTTCCAGCAGTTCATCATAAGAATCCCTCCCTTGCTACTAAAAATGGTGTAATTGTATAATGAATATCAATAAGATATGTTTGATTGTTTGACAGCCGATTAAGCGGCACAAATGGAATAATAGTATGTTTCTACACAAAAAGCAATAGGTTTTATGTAAAAAAATGATTGTCTTTTAAACTTGCAGGGAACGGATAGGTAACCCCTGTAAATAAAGCGTTAACAAGGCGTTGTGGAGGGAAGATTGTGAATAAAGAAAATAATGGGGATTTATGTGCGTTTCATTTGCAGTTGCTGCTGGACGTGGAAGAGATGGATAGATATCCTTTTACAAGGCTGGTTATTGATCGGGAAGTGACAAAGAGGGAGTATCGGCAGACGATGCACCTGCTGGATACGTTAGAAGCTCGCTATGAACAGGAGAAGGAAATCGGATTGATGGATCATACGCCGCTGCTGCTGCACTATGCCGGGATGCTCTGTCCCAAGCTCCCTGTCGGCGAATCCTTGGAAGCTCTTTTAGAAGAAGGATTGTACGAAGAGTTGATCAGCAGACTATTACTACTACATAAACCATAAAAAACCCTTTCCCCGAATCGGTTACGAGGAAGTTTTATTGCCTGTTATTTACGAAGATTTAGACTGTTGCTTGTAACTTTCGATATCCGTAGGCTGTTTGATGTTTGTCTCCTGCTCAATATTCTCAAGAGAACGTTCTAGAATTTCCATATATTCATCTCCGTAGATCTCTTTAATCAGGGCAGATAAATCAAGGAATTCCGGTAATTTCCCATACATTTCTGTCATCGGCATCACACCACGCAGCACAGAATTATCTTCTGGATTGTATTCATTTAGTGTTGCTTCCAACAGTTCGATTCCGTCTGCAGTCAATTCCACGTACGTGTTTCTCTTATCATTTTCCCGTTTGGAAAACTGCAGAAGGCCTCGCTCTTCCATTTTCTTCGAGAAATTGAAGGCAGTGGATACATGCATGACTCCATATTTTGAAATCTCTGAGATGCTCGCACCTTTTAAATGGTAAGCAATCCATAAAATATGGTGTTCATTAATGTTCAACTGGAACGGCTTAATCCAATCTTGCCAATCCTTTTCGATGGCTTTCCAAAGCGCCTTGGACAACTGCGCCATTTTATGACTATAGAAAATCGCCTCTCGCTTGGAAACTTTATCCTTCATACATCTCACCTTCTTTTGGTTTTGTATTAGCTTATATTTTGACACGTTTGTCCTAACATAAAAAGATATAATGCGTTAGTTTACGATGATATCTTTCTCCACTATTAATGATATAAAATTTCTATGAATTATCAAGATATAATGTGCTGATATAGTATAAAAATTTCTCGAAGCCGGGTGTCCTCTCTTATGGAACACTTTCCCGAGATTGACGATTTCAAACTATAAATGTATAGGTATTTTAACATAAATTGGTTCGTTTTGGATGGAAGCTTCAAGGTTTTGGGTCAAAATACATTTTTTAAAGTATGGAGGATTTCATTTTCCATTCGTTCCATGGAATTTGAGTCGTTTCAGAATCTTTTTAAAAAAACAGACGTGAAGAACAAAAGGGGAGTATCGCTCGTGAAAAATCTGCATAGAGCTGAAATCGACCAAGCCCTATCTGATATACACTCCAAACAGACGGCTGAATAAAAAAGAATCCCGCTTCATGCAGCGGGATTCCGTGTCGTTTACTGGTGGTTAATGACTTCATGACTTGGCTGGGTTGTGTGGCCCGGCTGTTCTGCTTTGGCCTTCTCTTCCAGCTCTTTCAAGCTTTCTTCGATCTGTTCCAAGTACTTTTGAATGTTCTTCTGATGAGGCTCTACGGTACGCTTCCAGCCTTCAATGGAAGTCTTCACGTCTTCGGAAAGCTCTTTGATCAGCTCCGCGCCTTCTTTGGAAGTCTGAGCAATCTGATCCTTCAACTGGAATCCTTCTTCTTTCAAACTGAGGACGGTGTTCTTCAAACTCTCACTCCTCAGTTTCGCGTTCTCCCTGAAGTCCCGCCCGGAAGAAGGCGTATTAAGCAGGGTGTAAATGGCTGCTGCCGTACCTCCGACAAGAAAACCTAAAGCTAATGATTTACCGTTTGGCATATTCCGTCTCCTTTCGAAAATGGCTCTTATTTATATTTTCTCTTAATATGTATGATTGAAACATGAAAAACAACAAAAAATTCCTTGCTCCTCGAAGTAGTAAACCAAGGGCACTACGCCCGTAGTGCCCTTGCAGCATCCTCTGCTGTTATTTTGCTGTCACACCGGCGGCTGTCTTGGCGATGGATGTCCGTTTCATGATTTTCGTGGCAATCGGGTAGACTACCGCGATGAACAGGATGTTAAAGGCAGTTGCAGGCAACACGACGGTTGCGAACATAATACCGAAACTGGCATCCATCAACCCGATGATATAAAGAACAACGGCTAGGAAAATCGATCCGCTGATCATCGTGCCGATGCCGGCAAGTACAGGCTGTGTGACTTTATGATGAGAGATTTTCTTCGTCATCAGTACGAGAGCGAAAAATGCGAAAGCAGTAACGGGCTTATCAATGATATTGGCCAGTTGGCCGCCCGGGGCTGTGGTCGTAAGTGCGGATATGAACGCAGTCGCAAGGGAAATTAAAAGCACATATGGTACTTTTGGAAACATCAGAATCCCTAAGAACATCATGGCAAGCATCATATCCGGACGCATCCCGAAGAAAAACGGCGGTGCTACGGCGTGAAGCACGGCTCCAATTCCTACTAACAACGATAACATGACTAATACTCGAATATTCATTTACAAACCTCTCCTCAACTATGCTGGTCTCTACTGTATTTACGTCCAGGTGTGTCCTCATGACCACCTGCGATCGTATGCAGATATTATATCAAAAGCTCGTTAAAAATCAAAAAAGACGGCTGTTTTAAAGATGGCTCCCGATCTGGGCTGCGATTGTCTGCAGGTCATCGCTTGAGTAGTCGTCGGTATGCACTTCCCACTTGGCATCAAACCCATCCCCTTCGCCGTAGCGGGGAATCAGGTGGATATGTAGATGGAAAACCGACTGTCCTGCCGGAGCTTCGTTATTGTTCAGGATATTCATTCCGATCGGTTCATACTGCTTTTTGATTGCGTTCGCTATGGCTGGTACCTTCGAAAACAGGCGGGCAGCTATTTCCGGATCGGTGTGGTACACGTCTTGTGTATGGTGTTTCGGGATGACGAGGGTATGTCCTTTCGTCACTTGGCTGATGTCGAGGAAGGCGTACACGTCTTCATCTTCATATACCTTTGCCGACGGGATTTCGCCGTCAATAATTTTACAAAAAATACACGATTCTGCCATATGTCAACACTCCTTTTCTTTTGTCATTCATTGTATCACAGAAACTCTGCTGTTCTCGACGGCGAAAAGTGTATCGCGGAAGGAAATATGATAAAATTTTGGCAAACGTGATGTTCAAGAAAATGGGGGAATACAATGGAACCTTTATTACATATTGAAGATCTCCACGGAGGTTATACGCACAAAAACGTCCTGCACGGCATTTCCTTCAATGTGAATCCACAGGAAATTGTCGGTCTGATCGGACTGAACGGAGCAGGGAAGAGTACGACGATTAAACACATCATCGGCATGATGCAGGCGAAGAAAGGAAAGGTCGCCATCAACGGAACTTCTTTTGATGAAGAGCCGGAGAAATACAGGCAGCAGCTCGGTTATATACCGGAAATGCCGATCCTGTACGATGAACTGACTCTTTATGAACACCTGCATTTGACCGCGATGGCTTACAACGTTCCGGAGGATGAATTCAAGAAAAGGATGGACCCGCTCTTAAAAGAATTTCGGATGGAGAAGAAGCTGAAATGGTTCCCTGTTCATTTCTCGAAAGGGATGAGACAGAAGGTGATGATCATGTGTGCTTTCCTGATCGAACCAGAACTGTATATCGTCGATGAACCGTTCGTCGGTCTCGATCCGCTCGGAATCCAGTCCTATCTTCAGATGATGGAGGATATGCGCGACAAAGGGGCTGGAATCCTGATGTCGACCCATATCCTCGCGACGGCCGAGAAGTACTGCGATCGTTTCATCATTCTTCATGACGGGGAAATACGCGCACAAGGCACGCTGGAAGAACTGCGCCGTTCGTTTGGTAAAGCGCAGGCATCACTTGATGATATCTATGTGGAACTGACGAAGGAAGAGCAGCATGATTAATGCCAAGGAATTTTGGAAAAAACGCTTCTCCGCACATATGAAAGAAACGAACCGGTACTTGAAGTACATTTTTAACGGTCACATGGCCGTCGCGATGTTCTTCTTCGTTTCCGCTCTCGCCTATTTCTATCAGCAGTGGCTGCAGGATATCCCGGAAGGCTTTCCAACGGCTTTGATCGTAGGTGCGGCTTTCGGATATATGGTGAGCTACAGCCCGGTGCGTACGCTTCTCAAAGAGCCGGACTTAGTGTTTCTTCTTCCTGCAGAATATCAGCTCGGAGATTATTTCAGACGCTGCTTGTACTACAGCTATGTCATCCAGCTATACCTCATTTTCCTGATAGGTGCTGCGCTTGGGCCGCTGTATTTTGCCACATATCCGGAATTCGGCACCCGCCATTATTTGATGATGATCGGAGTCGCACTCATCATCAAGGTGTGGAATATGTTGTCGAACTGGTGGATGCTGAAAGAACGCAGTCCGCGGATCCGAGTCACGGACCAGCTTGTAAAAGCCGTCCTGAATGTCGTCATCTTTTACTTCCTGGCGAAAGGGGAGTGGTTGTTTGCAAGTATCGTAACCGTTCTGCTTGTGGTCGTCGTTCTTTATTCGTACAACCTTTCCAGGAAAAAAGCCGGGCTGACTTGGGATCTGCTTGTACAAAAAGACCAGCAAAGGATGCGTACGTTTTACAGAATCGCCAATATGTTTACGGATGTCCCTCATTTGAAGAACACCGTCAAGAAAAGACATGGTTTAGTGCGGGCACTGATTGGTGGACTAACCTATCGGCAAGACCAGGCTTTCGCTTATTTATACCGGATTACGTTCGTCAGAAGCAGTGATTATCTGGGCATGTATTTCCGTTTGATCGTCATAGGCGGTCTCGCTGTCTGGTTCGTTCCGAATGTCTGGTTCAAAGCGGCCTTCGCTCTCCTGTTTCTTTATTTGACCGCTTTTCAAATGATGTCGCTCTGGAACCATCACCGGACGATTGCCTGGATGGATATTTATCCATTAAAGAAGGAATGGAAAACGAAAGCGCTGCTTAGTTGGATGAAGCAGCTTATGCTGTTTCAGACATTTCTCTTCGGACTCTTATTCCTTGTCCAATGGAACCCTGTCGGTCTCGTCATCGTTTGGGGAGGCGGAGCAGTATTCAGCTATCTATTTATAAACAGTTATGTGAAACAAAAGCTGGTTTAGAAACGTACACGTTTACGGCCCGGCTTCATCCGGACATTGTCCCGGCATTCCTCCTCGGAAGACCGGCATGTCCGGATTTTTCATATAATAATCGGAATGGAGGGAGATACATGTCCTATGAATCACGTGTAAAGAGTGAAGCCGAGCGGTGGGCCCGCGCGCTTGAGAAACGACCTTCCCGGCTGCAGCGGTCATCCAAGCGGTTTCAGACGAAAGTGAATGATAAAATTCCGGACAACGTGCATAAGGTAGTCACGGAAGCCGTCAAAGGAATGATCGAAACCGCTTTGACAACATCGAAATATATAGATCGGGTCGAAGTAGATCCGGAATGGACGTTTGCAGAAAAGGAAGAGAAAGTGATGGAACTGCGCCGTAAATATAGCAGGAGTGCGGCATTAGAGGGGGCTGGAACAGGCCTCGGAGGTTTCTGGATCGGGTTGGCCGACTTCCCACTGCTCTTAAGTATAAAAATGAAGTTTTTATTTGATGCAGGTCAGGTTTATGGATGGCAAGTGGAAAGGTATGAAGAAAGGCTTTATCTTCTTCATATATTTCTGCTCGCTTTCTCAAGTGATGAGGCGAGAGCAGGGGTGAAAGAAAAGCTTTGGAAGTGGGAAGAGCTTCCGGAAGAAGCGAAGCAGATGGATTGGCAGACTCTTCAGCAGGAATATCGGGATACGATTGATTTTGTGAAGCTGTTCCAACTGCTCCCTGGAGTCGGGGCTGTAGTGGGATTCGCCGTAAATGGCAGAATGCTTCATCATTTAGGGGAGACGGCGATGCAGTGCTGCCGTCTCCGGATTCTTTAATGTTTATGGTTTTTCTGGTAGCTGAGGAATGTTTGGAACAGCGTCTTTGCAGCGTGTTTCATTGCCCGCTCATCAAAGTCGAATTTCGGATGATGATGAGGGTAATAGTGGTCCGGTAGTCTTGCTCCGGTGAAATAATAGGCGCCCGGTTTCTCCAGCAAATAATAGGAAAAGTCTTCGCCGGCCATGCTTGGAGCTATTTCTTCTGTTTCCAGCCCGGCTTCTGCTTTCGGAGCATTTTTTAGGATTAACTCGGCCTCTTCCGCATGATTGATGACAGGAGGATATCCTTTATGATATTCCAGGGTGTACGCTGCATCATAACCGGTACATGTCCCTTTCAGGATCTTCTCGATTTCTTCGATAATGGAATCCTGGACTTTTGTTTCGAACGTCCGGACGGTGCCGGTAATTTTAGCGGAGTCTGCAATGACGTTGAATGTTTGTCCTGCCTCGAACGTTCCGATAGTGACAACAGCCGTTTTAAGTGGGTCTACACGTCTGCTCACGATTTGCTGCAGGGAAGTGACGAGCTGGGAGCCGATGACAATAGCATCTTTTGTTTGATGAGGCATTGCTCCGTGTCCGCCTTTACCGTGAATGGTGATCTCAAAGCGGTCGGCACCGGCCATGAACGCGCTCTTGGACGTCTGGATCGTTCCGAATGGGGCATCGACCCATAAGTGGGTACCGAAGACAGCATCGACGCCGTCGATAGCGCCGGCTTCCACCATCGGTTTCGCCCCGCCGGGAGCATATTCTTCGGCATGTTGATGAAGAAACAGGATCGTTCCCGGAATCTCTTCTTTATACGGCAGAACGGCTTCTGCTAACCCGAGGAGCGCTGCTGTATGACCGTCATGGCCGCAGGCATGCATGACACCGTCGTTTTTCGAGCGGTAGGGGACATCGTTTTCCTCCTGAATCGGAAGTGCGTCGAAATCCGCACGCAGAGCGACGGTCTTACCTGGTTTCCCGCCTTTCAGAGTGGCGATGACGCCGTTACCTCCTATGCCCGTTTCATACGGGATGCCCAGCTTCTCGTATGTACCTGCAATGTATTTCGCTGTCTGTTCCTCTTCAAAGGAAACTTCCGGGTGCTGATGTAAGTACCTTCTCGTTTCGACCATCTTGTCGTACAAATCGTCGATCGCTTGGAAAATATTATCCCACATGTTTATCTGCCTCCTTTTCCTATGTGTAAATTTTAATACACTCCCGAGGCATTCACAAACAAATATTATTATTCTGATAATAAGAAAAGCCCCGGCACGGCCGGGGCTTTTCTGGATATGCTGTTAATCGTGAAGGCGTGAATCCTGCAGCAGGCGGCCGATTTCTTCCATGTGGCCGGTTTCATCTGCAATCATATCATCAAGCTTGACGGACAACTCTGTCAGCCCGAGTTCCTCTGCCTGCGCTTTACGTTCTTCATACCGTTGAATCGTCTGGCGTTCTGCCTCTTTCGCTTCTTCGAGCATCGGCCGGACATCCTTCAACTGTTTTACTTCTGCCGGAGTCGTCGTAGGCGTTCCGCCCAGTGTGCTGATTTTTTCTGCCAAATAGAGGGCATGGCCCTGCTCGTCGGCTACTTCACTTTCAAAGAACGGCTTTAAAACAGACCGGTACAAGCCTGTGACGACAGCGGCATTATACGTGTACATGATCGATGCCGCATACTCATGGGACAAATCCTCGTTTAAGCCTTCGATCAATGCTTTCATTTTTTCATCCATCGAGCAACATCCTTTCGTAAAACATGGTCTATAATTATCATTCCCCGTGCCTTTTCCTTTAAACATCAGCACTCATATATTGGAGGAAGACGGTGGGTATTTCCCTGGAAATAGGCGGTTGTCCGGCAGCCGGGAAATCCCTTTGTTTTCCTTTGGATCCATTGTATAATGGCAGGTGAGAGAGAGGTTAAGAAAGGATTTGGCGTATGAAAAAGACATGGAAACACGGGTTTTCCTTATATGGGCAGTGGCGCTCGTCGCTACCGCCGGGAGTTTGTTCTTTTCCGAAGTGCTCGGCTATATTCCGTGCGAGCTGTGCTGGTATCAAAGGATCCTTATGTATCCGCTCGTCCTGATTTACGGTACTTCTCTGATCAAGAAAAATATGGACATCGCCCTGCCGGGGCTCTTCATGAGTGGAATCGGTTCACTCGTATCGATCTACCATTACTGTATCCAGAAAATTCCTGCACTGTCGACGACCGACAGCTGCGGACTTGTCCCTTGTAACGGGCAATACATCAACGTATTCGGCTTCATCACGATTCCTTTTCTGGCCGGTATCGCATTCCTTATCATCTTCATCATTCATTTGACACTTGTTAGACAGAAGGGGAGAAAAGAAGCATGAAAAAGAATATGATCATTTTTGCAAGTATTCTCGCTGTATTAATTGTCGTCCTGATTGTCGTCGTGAACTATCAAAACGGCCAGAAGACGGCGGATAATCCTTATGGAAAAGACAACTTGGATCAGGCGACGATCGATCAGCTTGATGATCCGAACTATCAGAACCAGATCCAGCCGGACGATCTACAGGAAGAAATCGCGTCCGGGGAGCCGGTTACGGTCTACTTTTACAGTCCTACCTGTGTCCACTGTCAGCGGACGACCCCGGTGCTTGTTCCGATGACCGATGAACTCGGAGTTGATATGAAGAAGCTGAATTTGGATGAGTTTGAAGATCAATTCCAGGAATACGGCATTGAATCGACGCCGACGCTCGTCCATTTTGAAGACGGGGAAGAGCAGGCACGGATCGTCGGCGAGCAGTCCGTCACAGCTTTCGATGATTTCTTTCATCAGGAAGTGCTGAAGGACGCAGAAGAGGAAGGGCAGGGCTGAACGAACAGCTTCGCGGGTTTCCTCTGATATTTCAAGCAACAAAAAAAGTGAGCGGCCTCGTGCCGCTCACTTTTCTATACTACCCGTCAAGCTGTGTCATATGGTATTTGGTGATATAAGCGTCACCGTCGATGAAAGAAGGCTTCTTCGCGTGCTTCGGTCCGGACTTCTTATGGGCATCGTCAAAGGATTTGGAGTTCTTCCAATCTTCAAAATCCTGTTCGTTCCGCCACTGGGTGAAGACGACATAGGTGTTACCTTTCAAAGGACGGAGGATGCGGATGGCTTGAAAACCTTCGCGCTGTTCCACATTTCCAGCCCGTTGTTTGAAGCGGTCCTCGAATACGGGACGGCCTTCGTCGCTGACAGGGATGTTATTCATGACCACGAAGCCGTCCGCTTGAACGGTTCCGACGTGGTCGACGGTTTCATAATCCCGTCCTTCTTCAAAGATGGATGTATCCTCCCCTTCATAATAAGCGACGGTCTTATCTCCGTCCTGCATGAAAAACAGAGGGGCTTGTGGATGCTGCTCTTTCAGTTTGGATAGATAGTTTAATGTACCATGCGTCATCGAAACCTTCATAACCGATGTCTCCTTTCTTCACGTTGGTTCCAGTTTACCAACCGCCGATCCACCATGGCAAGCAGGAAGGAGAATAGCAGGAAAGGATGCAAATAGTTGAACTTCAAGAAAATAACAGAAAAACTGCCGCCGTGGAGCAAACGGTTGAAGTGGCCGGGCATTGTCCTTGGTTCCTTCTTCCTGCTTGCACTCATCGGCTATATGACGATTCTTTTCGGCGGCCGGTTTGTTGTAGAGGAAGAAGATTTGATATTGAATGAAATGACGACGGTAGAAACGCCGGATGGAGACGTCATCGAGCGGATCTATACGGAGAATCGTCAGGTCGTCCCGATCTCCCAAATTCCGGAGCACGTGCAGGAAGCTTTCATCGCAGTGGAGGACAGCCGCTTCCGGGACCATTCCGGTGTAGACTTTAAAGGCATTATGCGAGCCGTCTATAAAGATATTATCGCCATGAAGAAAGTGGAAGGAGCGAGTACGATCACCCAGCAGGTGGCGAAGAACCTGTTCCTCTCCAATGAGAAGACGTGGATGAGAAAGACGAAAGAAATGATGGCGGCTTCCTACCTGGAAAGGAATTACACGAAAGATGAGATATTGGAACTGTATTTGAACCGAATTTATTTCGGGGAAGGCGCTTATGGAATTGAGGCCGCTTCCCAGCATTACTTCCAGACATCCGTGGAAAATTTGACCGTGGCTCAAGGAGCCCTGCTCGCTGGACTTCCGAAAGCACCAAACACGTACTCTCCTTTTGATCATCCGGAAGAAGCGGAACAAAGAAGAAATGTTGTACTTTCCCGTATGTATGACGTGGGCGCCATTGACGCTGCTACGATGAAGCAGATGCAGGGATCGACACTTGCTGTTGAAAAAGACGACGAAGAGCCGGAAACGTGGTCGAACAGTTATGTGGATCTCGTCATCGATGAAGCAGCGGATCGGTACCATATTTCCCGTGATGAACTGAAAAGGGGAGGATACCGAATCATCGTAGAAATGAATCCGGAGATTCAAAAGATCGCAGCAGGGGAAATGAAGAATGGGGAATTCGTGCCCGGATCAGCGGGAGAAGTCGAAGGTGCTTTCACGTTGATGGATCACCGAACCGGTGCGTTGGTAGCCGTGGTCGGAGGACGCWTTBCCGTGTACCCTGTTGAA